>DATDCP010000076.1:0-3384 GCA_036524255.1 Chitinophagaceae bacterium | reverse complement strand
AGCAGGGTTTTGTTGCGGGCCATATACATTAAAATATCGAAGACCTACAAACTCCATATCATACAATTCTGCAAATACTTTTGCATAAAGTTCATTTACCAGTTTGGTAACGCCATAAGGTGAAATGGGAGAACCGATCTTATCTTCTACTTTTGGAAGGCCAGGATGATCACCATATGTAGATGATGAGGCAGCATACACAATTCTTTTAATTTTATTTTCTCTTGCTGCATTAAAAATATTTAATGTTCCTGTTGCATTTACTTCATGCGTGGTAATAGGATCTTTAACCGAACGTGGCACCGAACCAAGAGCTGCCTGGTGTGAAACGACATCAATTCCTTCAGTTGCTCTGAGACAAATTGCATAATTCCTGATATCACCTTCTATAAATTCAAACTTATCATGATCCTTAAACGTTGATATATTGGCAAATCTTCCTGTTTCAAGATTGTCCAGCACTTTAACCGCAGTAATACGGTCATCATTCATTAATCTAAGTACAAGGTTTGAACCTATAAATCCTGCACCGCCTGTAACCAATATCTTCATTATACCTGCTGCCTTTTAGATCATTTTCTTTTAAATAAATTTTTCAATCGGGAAAGAGTAAAAATCCTCTTAGGGGTATCCTGTCCATTTTCAATTTCATAATAACCTCCTCCATAACCATAACCATAGCCATATCTCCCGTAACCATAGTAGCCATATCCTGGTTTTAATTTAACATCATTGATAATAATAGAGACTTTCGGTAACCTGTTCTCATGATACAATTCATCAATTAATGAGATCTGTTTTTTATAGGTATATCCTTGCCGAACTATATAAAGTGTGGTATCAGCAAATTTTCCCAGGGTCATTGCATCACTTACCATACCTACAGGTGCAGTATCAATAAGTATCACATCAAAATTTTCTTTTAACCATTTAAACATTTCTTCAACCCTTGAATCAAGTAAAAGCTCAGCGGGGTTTGGAGGAACTGGTCCGCAACTTATTCCATACAGATTATCATAACCGGGAATCTTTATGGGGAGATCTGCCATATCTGCTTTACCCACAAGAAAATTGGTGATTCCTTGCTTACTGCTCAATTTCATACCGGAAAAAAGCTTGGGCTTACGAATATCAAATTCAAGCATCACCGTTTTCTTTCCTGCCAACGCCATCACACCACCAAGGTTTGTCGTAATAAATGATTTACCTTCTGCACTAAATGAAGAAGTGACCATGATCACAGGCTTCTCTACTTTATTTAAGACATATTGAAGATTGGAACGTATAATTCTGAATTGCTCAGAAACCATTGACCGATTTGTTTTACTTACGATCATTGAGGAGCCGCTGTGTGAATGACCCACTTCCCCAAGAATTGAAGCATCCGTGAGTTTCTCGATATCATGGCGGGTATTTACTTTATCATTAATAATTTCCAGGAAGAATATATACATGGCAGGCAAGCCGAGGCCAAGAATGATCGCTAATAATTGTATGGCTCTTTTGTTCGGTTTTATTGGGGTGTTAGTAGGGTAGGCAACTGACAACACTTTGGAGTTAGATACTGTGGCTGCTTGCTGCATTGCTGTTTCCTCACGCTGTTCCTGCAAAAATTTATAAAGAGCAAGTTTGCTATCCCTTTCTCTTTCCATTTCCACCAATCGCTGGATTTTTGCCGGCATTTCTTTCTGCTTATATAGAGCAGCGGTTCCTCTTTCATAAAAATCATCGATGGATGAGTTATAGACTACCTTTACATTTTTAAGCGATTCCAAAATACTTGTCCGCAGCTTTTCCAACTCTGCATTTTTGGCCTGCACCTGCGGGTTTTCTTCAGGTATCTTTTGCTCAAGCATTCTTTTTCTCTCAAGTTGCATTTGGTTATATGCCCCTACCATTGAACTCAAAGCCTGATCAGAAATACTAAGAGTTGAAGGCGTTTTCTCAAAATTATTCATCGAATCCTTAAGATATGCTGTCATTATATCGATGATCACCAACTGTTGTTTTTGGTTTTGAATTTGCTCATCCGATCTGATTTGTATATCAAAAAAAGAAGCTGATTGCGCTTCATATTCTGATAAGTTATTTTCATTTACATATACTATTCTTTTTGCTTCAATGCTATCAAGGTCGCGATCAATTCTGATCAGTTGGCCAATGATATATTCAAGGCGCTGTTTAATTGTAGCATTCTTATCATCAATACTTGCATCTTTATACCGCACCATAAGGTTATTTACAATATCAGCGGCCAACGCAGAATTTGTATAATCTATCTGAATATTATAAATACTTGAACCAGCAATTTTTGGCGCTACCCGCACCATTGATGCATACATGGAGGCTTGTTCCTGAGTAGATTTCCACACAGCATTAAATTCTTTGCCTTTTACACCATTATATGTCTTGGTAAGCGAAAAGAGTCCATAAGAATTTCCAAAAACATCACCGAATGTGAACCTCTCTGATTCTTTATTTACTCTAAATTCATTTTCAGTTGGAAATGTAAAATTCATTTTGAACGAACTAAAAGAGTCGGTCAGCTTAATGATATTTAACCTGAAAGGACAATCAGTATATATATTAAGTGTTTTGATCTTACCAACTGCAAAATAACTTGTCTGCAGCTTTACCGAATCAACCACTCTTTCCATTAAAGCCTGCGATTTCAATATCTCAATTTCTGACTGTACATCACTTACATTTTTAGCATTAAAAATGTCATCAAACTTTCCACCGCTACCCTGGTCTTCCTGCTTGAAAATTAGCGTACCAGTAACCCTATAAATTGGGGTGGTATAGCGCAGGTATAAATAAGCTCCAAGAAGGCAAAGCGCAACAGATACCAGGAATACCGGGAGAAACCTGACGTACTTAAAGAAAAGATCTTTTATGGAAAGACTACCGAGATCTTTGTTAGGTTGATGACCCTCCATTAATTAATGTTGTTTGTTTTAATTGGCGGAGAATATACCATACAATAATATTAGCATGTTGACAACGCTGAAAGCCAAACCCAGGCGTTGATTAAATACCTGTTCACCTAATCTTGCCCCGTATTTATTAGGATTCACAAGCACCACATCATTTTGCCGGAGAAAATAATACGGAGATTCAAAAACTTTTTTGGATGAAAGATCAACGGTACCATGTTCAATAGTCGAATCCGTTGGCCGAAGAATTACAACTTCTTCCTTCTTGCCATAATCAGTTATACCCCCGGCTAGACCTATCGCTTCGAATATTGTCATTTTTTCGCTGGGTATAGTTATAGGTCCGGGTCTCGAGACTTGACCAAGCATTGTAATTTTATAATTAAGCAGGTGAACAAGCACCGAAGGATTTTGCAATGGCCCGGTGAGTTTTTTTCTAATTTCTTCA
>DATDCP010000075.1:0-2224 GCA_036524255.1 Chitinophagaceae bacterium | reverse complement strand
TACTTTAAAGTGCTTCAGAATGTCAGCCTGAGATATTTTTATATCGCTGGGATAGCTTTTCTTCTCGGCTATGTAGTGTTGCGTAAATGGGTAGGCAATAAAAAAATACAACAGAAATTTCCAAAAGTAAATGATTACCTGCGCGAGGTTAGTTATTCGATCATAACAATGCTCATGTTTGCTTTTGTTCCTTTCTTCCTCATCAAGAATCCAAACATAGAACCTTATACTACTTATTACACAAAGATCGAAGAGTTTGGTTGGTTCTATTTTTTTGCTGCCTTTCCTTTAATGTTCATTATGCATGATGCTTATTTCTATTGGACACACCGGGTAATGCACCATCCAAAAGTTTTTAAAATATTTCATCTTGTTCATCATCAATCGACCAATCCTTCGCCATGGGCCGCTTATGCGTTTCATCCTTTAGAGGCTATAGTGGAAGTTGGCATCACAGCTGTTTTTCTTTTTACCATTCCTATTCACAGTCTTCATTTGCCTATCTTCTTTTTAATGTCCATTATTTATAATGTATATGGACATACAGGTTATGAGATCTATCCAAGAGGCTTTAACAAGAACTGGTTTGGTAAATGGATCAACACATCTGTTAATCATAATCTCCATCATCAATACTTCAAAGGCAATTATGGTTTATACTTTTTATTCTGGGATAGAATGATGGGAACAATAAGAAGCGATTATGATGAAAGATTTGAAGAAGTGAAGACAAGAAGCCGAATAGCCCTTCGCCAAGCTCAGGGTGACAATTGAATAGCAAAATAAGGCAACGCAATTGCTCAATGAAGAACCGAACGACGAACGGAGCCCTTCGCTTCGCTCTGGGTAAACTGTGCAACAAACGCTTAATCATTGAACTAATGTTGGCTTAATAAAAATTATTTCCTCCTCCCGAAAAATTTCCTCAACTTGATAGTTAATCAAAAACTTTTGTATGGCTTTTATAAAAGTTTGTTCGTTGAGCGAACTGCCTGACAATTCTCAAAAGATCGTTCCATTAGGACTGCATAAAGTTGCCTTATTTCATTACAACAAAGAAATATCGGCTATTGGCAATGCATGCCTGCACAAAGCGGGACCTTTGGGACTTGGACTTGTGGAAAATAAATATGATGGGTTGTATGTGACTTGTCCCTGGCATGGCTGGGAATACAATATAAGAACCGGTAGTGCACCCCCGGGGTACAAAGATCAACAAGCCGTTTATGAAGTAAAAGTGGAAGGCGATGATATATTGATAAGTGAACAACCAATTAAAAAGGCTCATCGTGAGTTGCATGATCTGAAAGTGATCGAAGACCTGATCAAACTCGATTATCAAACAACGGCGGAATCAAAAAATGTTTTAGGCATCTCTACAACGAACATGAATAATGATCTGCCAAGATACAGTACATCGGAAGCAGCATTGGAAATGGCATTGGATTATGCAAAGGAACATCATGGCGCTGCAACAAAAATGCTCAAGCTTCGTGATCTTGGCTTTCGTGCTTGCGAAGGATATTACTCTCAACACATGAATGCCTGCACATGGCCCTGCAGTATTACTGAAATGAAGCCCAAAGACGGGATGACACAAGTGTATCGTGATATGATCCTTTGGGCAGATATTGTTTTGGTAGCAACGCCGATCCGTTGGGGTAATCCATCATCACTTTATTTTAAAATGGCGGAACGATTGAACTGTGTGCAGAACCAGATCACTTTAAAGGACAAAGTGCTTATAAAAAATAAAGTAGCTTCATTTATTATTACAGGCGGGCAGGATAATATTCAGCAAGTGGCAGGACAGATGATGGTATTCTTTACGGATCTTGGCTTTACTTTTCCTCCATTTAGTTTTTTGGGTTGGAGCCGCGGCTGGACGGCTGAAGACATGGATAAAAATGTTTTACAATTCAAACGAAGTGAATACATTCAACGATCTGCAAAAGAATTGGTGGATAATAGTATGGCAACGCTTTACCAGGTAAAACATATGCATGCTGAAATTATGAAAGCTCCGAAACCTCATAAACAGGATTCATTGACTGCAGATATGGTGAACCCTGATATGAATGTGTGATAAATCCATCACTAATTGGACAGGCGGTTGGTCATTTCGAAAATGATGCATTAGTTTGTAATCTTAAAATATCAGAAGATGAGAAAACTTTCGGTACTTGTTCCTTTATTTATTGCAATTTTTTCGTGTGCACAGTCG
>DATDCP010000074.1:0-5450 GCA_036524255.1 Chitinophagaceae bacterium | reverse complement strand
ATGGTTCGATCTTCCATTCCTTATCACTCAATGGTTCATTCGTTCCCATAAATACATTATAAGGATTGCCATGCAGATCTTTGTCTGTTACTTTTATTGTTTGTTCTGTCTTGGAAAGATTAAGAATAACGAAAACTTTCTTGCCATTTTTTTCTCTCTGAAAAGCATATAATGCTTTGGGATCACCGACATTTATTTTTTTGAAAGAAGCATCAGCTGCAAGAGCAACATTGTTTTTTCTAAGTTCAAGTAAGGTCTTATAAAATTTCTCTCTACTTAATTTGCTAAAAACAATTGTGTCTTTTTCAAAAAATGGTATTGCTTCTAACACAGGTTCTTCTTGTCCTGTATAAACAAGGGGTACGCTGCGATAAAGTGTTTGTGATAAAACTGCAAACGGCGCATGAACTGACCCCGGCATTGTCTCATAGTCTGCTTTATTCCAGCTGTTCTCGTCATGGTTGCTGGTAAAATACAATTGCATTGCTTTTTTGGAATAAGTACTGTCAAGCTTCATCAGAACCGAATCGATGGATAAAGCATTTTTTTTACGGTTTACAATTGCTTTAGTAGTATGAAATAACTCCCAGCCATAATCCATATCAAATCCTGCGTCGAATATCCAACTCCCTTGTCCTTCTGCAAGCATAAATACTTTTTTGACTTTATTTAATTCTCTGATGGTATGGTTCCAGAACTCAGATTGATATTTTTCTGTGTGATCGCAACGAAAACCATCAATATCAGTTTCAGCCACCCAGAATTTCATAGATGCCGTCATGCTGTCCAGCATTTCTTTGTTGTTGAAATCAAGAACCCGGATATCGGTCCAATCAAATTTCCAAGTAGGCTTGCCAGTGCTATCCTTCATATAAAAATTTGTATGTGTTTCTAACCATGGGTGATCAGCACCTGTGTGATTGGGTACCCAGTCAATGATAACTTTGAACCCCTTTTCATGAGCAGCATTCACCAGGTTTTTCCAATCCTGCATGGTTCCAAACTCAGGATTCACTTCCCTGTAATTTGCCACTGCATAATAACTTCCTAACGTGCCTTTTCTTTCCGTTTTGCTGATCGGATGAACAGGCATGAACCAAAGTGTTTGCACACCCATTTCTTTTAACCTGTCAAGATGTTTTGCAAAAGCATTGAAAGTCCCTTCAGGTGTATATTGACGAACATTTACTTCATAAATATTTCCCTGTCTGATCCATTCCGTGTTTTGATCGGCTTTTAATTCTTTAACTACAGTCTTTGAAGTATCCTTTTCTTTACAAGAAAATATCAATGCAGATAATAATAGAGGTAAGAAAAGTTTTTTCATATTTAATTATTTTAAAGCAGAATTTATTCCATTAATAATGGTGAGGGAAATTAGTTCTTTCATTCGTAATGAAAAAATGCGGAAGTTTGCACATGCAGATCCATGAAAATTTCCCTCTTAAATCCTATAACACCTTTAGCATTGATGCAAGAGCTAAATTTTTCAATTCATTTTCTTCAGCTGAAGAACTGGAAGAACTCCTGATGATCTATTCAGAATATCCTGTATTTATTTTAGGTGGTGGAAGTAACATTTTATTTACAAAAGACTATGAAGGTTGTGTTTTAAAGAATGAGATCAAAGGCATCGAGCTTCAGCATGAAGATGCAGAGCATGTGTATGTGAAAGTTGGGGCGGGGGAGAATTGGCATCAGTTTGTTTTGCATTGTATAAATCATAACTGGGCCGGTGTTGAAAATCTTTCATTGATACCGGGTAATGTTGGAGCTTCCCCGATACAAAATATCGGTGCTTACGGAGTTGAGCTGGATGATGTATTCTGGAATCTCGAAGCATTTCATATTGGTGATAGAAGAATTCACACTTTTACAAGAGAGGATTGCGAGTTTGGTTATCGCAACAGCATTTTTAAAGAAAGATATAAGGACCAGTTTGCAATTATATCAGTGACACTCCAATTAAGAAAGAAACCAATATTTCATACTGATTATGGTGCAATAGTTGAAGAGTTAGAAAAAATGGGAGTAAAGGATCTTAGCATAAAAGCTGTTTCACAAGCGGTGATAAATATCCGAAGCTCTAAGCTACCCGATCCACAAAAGATCGCTAATGCAGGTAGCTTTTTTAAAAACCCTGAAGTGCCGACTGAAAAATATGAAGCTTTGAAATTAGCATTCCCTGATATTGTCGCATATCCACTGGCAAAAGGAACAGTAAAGCTTGCTGCCGGTTGGATGATCGAGCAATGTGGATGGAAAGGATATCGGAAAGGTGATGCAGGTTGTCATGCAAAACAAGCCCTTGTACTGGTTAATTATGGCAAAGCAACAGGAAAAGAAGTATACGATTTGAGCGACGAGATCTTACAAAGTGTAAAAAAGAAATTTGGAGTTGCCCTGGAAAGGGAAGTAAATATTATCTAATAAAAATACTCCCTAAGTAAAATCTTCCCCATCATCTTCCTCGTCACTGGTTTTTATTCCACCAAGATTAAGCATTGATCCCATCAGGTCCTTAAACTCAATTTTACCCTCAATTACTTTTTTACTGATCATTGAATAAGCCGATAGGCCATGCAAAACAAATTCCATCAGCAACGCAGTTTCTTTTTCATTAGCGCCTTTATAAAACTTTTTCACCATCGGATGCAAGCCATCTACTTTGTATAGCTGCACAAGTTTATCATCATCTTTGTTGTTAAAAAAAAGATTCACCTGGTTGCCTTTATCAAACCAGCTAATGATCGAACGATAGGGGTTTTCATCCCTGGAAGGTTCTTCCACGTTTTTTGGCCGCATTCTTTTTTTCAGCACTTCAGGATTTGGAAAATAGTTTGAGAATTGCGAACGAATAGCTTTATCCAACAAATTCATCGCAACCTGGTAAGGGCCTTCCTGTTCACCTTCATAAACCAATTCTATTTTCCCGGTTATAGAAGGAATGATTCCAGCAAGATCACTCAGCCAAACCTGTGTTTCCTTTTCATTATTCACAATGGCACGTCGCTCGGCGGCACTAACTGCGTTTTCAAAAGCAGAGATCGTGAGTCTTGCACTCACGCCACTTTTCTTATCTACAAATTCACTGGCTCTTGCTTCAAATGCCACTTGCTCTATCAATCTTTTTACAAGATCGCTGATCTTTATTTTATCTTTTTGTTCTTTAGCGATCACAGCTTCCTGTTCGGTTATCTCAAGGGCGATTTCCAATGTTTTTGGATAGTGTGTCAGTATCTGGCTTTCGATACGATCTTTTAATGGCGTTACTATTGATCCACGATTTGTATAATCTTCAGGATTTGCAGTGAACACAAATAAAATATCAAGTGGTAATCGTAACTTAAATCCACGTATCTGTATATCACCTTCTTCTAAAATATTAAACAGTGCCACCTGTATGCGAGCCTGCAGATCGGGTAACTCATTTATTACAAAAATGCCACGATTGCTTTTTGGAATGATGCCATAATGAATCACACGTTCATCAGCAAAACTTAATTTCAAATTCGCGGCTTTTATCGGGTCAATATCACCGATCAGGTCAGCAACACTTACATCCGGCGTTGCCAGCTTTTCGCCATATCGTTCACTGCGATGTATCCAATGGATCGGTGTTTCGTCACCATGTGCTCCAATTTGATCAGTTGCAAATTTTGAAGTAGGTTGTAGCGGATCATCATTCAATTCACTACCCGCAATACATGGGATATATTCATCAAGCAATTCAGTCATTTGTCTTGCCATTCTTGTTTTCGCTTGTCCACGCAAACCAAGAAAAAGAATATTGTGTTTGCTCAGCAAAGCTCTTTCCACATCGGGCACCACGCTGTCTTCATAACCAAGAATGCCAGGAAAAGTATTTTCTTTTCTTTTCAGTTTAAGAATAAGATTCTGACGAAGTTCTTCTTTAATGCTACGAGGTTGATAGCCACTTTTCTTTAACTCTCCGAGGGTTTTTATATTTTTCTGAACCACGATTTGGGTGGATTTATTGATTTAATGAAAATGATTTTGAAACAAATTTTTGATTGCCCAGTCTTTTGAACTGAAGGCTAATACTTCCGAAGTTAATAAGCAAGCCAACTTCCATATTGTATGCTTCTAAGTAGTTTTTTGCTTGTGCAAGGTGAACATTTTCTAATTGTATAATAGCTTTTAATTCTACCATGATTTTTTCCTCTACGAAAAAGTCAACTCTTCTTTCTCCAATATTTTTTCCTTTATAATATATAGGCATGCTAAGTTCTCTGGAAAATTTAAGACCAGCCTCTTCCATTTCTATTTCCAAAGCTCTTTGATAGATCACCTCCTGAAAGCCATTGCCAAGTGTTGCATGTACTTTCATGGATGAACCTATGATCTTTTCTGTGATTTCTTTGAATTTATAATCCGGCATATTTCTTTTTAATCCTTTAATCTACCCAAATCGTGGTTCAGACTTAGTATACAGTCTTCCTTTTCCCGCTTTCAAAATCCTTAAATATAAACGCTCCCAACTTGTCAAGTGCTGCAAAAAATGCCTTTCCATTATTTGTTTCTGTAAACTCATTCACGAATCGTTGCAGGTAAGGATCTGTTGCGATCATAAATGTAGTGATCGGTATTTTTAGTTTTTTACATTGTGCCGCAATGTTCAGGCAGCGACTCGTGATCTTCCTGTCTAGTCCAAAACTATTCTTATAATATCGCTTACCGATCTTCAGACAAGTCGGTTTGCCATCCGTGATCATAAATATCTGCTTGTTCGGGTTTTTTCTTCTTCGTAAAATATCCATTGCCAGTTCAAGCCCGGCGACCGTGTTAGTGTGATAAGGACCGACTTGTAAATAGGGCAGATCTTTTATTTCTACCGGCCATGCATCGTTGCCAAATACAACAATATCCAGGGTGTCTTTTGGATATCTTGTAGTTATCAGTTCACTCAATGCCATTGCTACTTTTTTGGCTGGAGTTATCCTGTCTTCACCATAAAGTATCATTGAGTGAGAAATATCGATCATCAATACTGTGGAAGTTTGTGCCTTGAAATCCGTTTCCCTTATGCTCAGATCATCTTCCTGCATATTGAAACTTTCTATACCGTGATTGATCTGTGCATTGCGTATACTTTCAGTAAAGTCAATTTGCTCAAGCATATCTCCAAAACGGAAGGGCCTTGATTCAGGATTTAATTCATCGCCCTGTCCCGGTTTGAAACTATGATGATCGCCTTGTTTTGTTTTCTTCAGCTTCCCAAAAATTTCTTCCAGGCTTCTTTTGCGAATACTTTGTTCTGTTTTCGGTGTGATCTTTATTTCTCCAAGCTGGTTATCATCAGTGATATATCCTTTGTCCTTTAGATCCTCAATAAAATCGCCGATGCCATACTCATCATCTGTTAATTCAAATTTTTTATCAAGCTCATTCATCCAGCTTAATGCTTCTGAAAGTTCGCCGTTTGTATA
>DATDCP010000073.1:0-9707 GCA_036524255.1 Chitinophagaceae bacterium | reverse complement strand
ACTGCCAGTTTATAGTTAGCCGAATAAATTCCTGATTGGGAAAATGCCTGCTCTGTGGTGCCGGGGTAAAGTTTCAATAACATGATTCGATCAATGGTTTCATTTATCATTCCACCAAAGCCAACAATAATTAACGGCCAGGAGTAACGCATCATCTCTTTCCAGAAATCTGGATTTAACCTGAAACTGAATTGAAAAAATTCCTTTGCTAATAATAATAATGTAATCGCACTTGCTACAAGATTGGCAATGATTACATAGCCCAATCCAATTTCAGGTTTATAAATAAAAGCAAAAAAAGTATTGGCATTTTTTTCATGATCATTTTTGCAAACAACAAGAAAAAAGATCACGAGCCCTACATTGATAAATATATTCAGGATCTTTATGGCAGCAAATTTTCTTGGCCTTCCGGTATGTCTGAGTTTTGCAAAAGGCATTACACACAAAGTGTCAAGCGCCACAATTACGATTACCCAAGAAATATATTCCGGGTGATCAGACAATTCTAAAAAATCTGCAATATTCCCTGCTGACAAAAGCAAAAGACCAGTAAGAATTGCTGTAGTTATAATGATTGATGAGGTACAGGTATTATATACTTTCTGTTCTGGTTGCATGGCTGAAAAGCGGAAGTAAGATGTTTCCAGGCCATAAGTAAAAACAATATTCAGAAAAGCGGCAATGGTAAACAGCGTTGTGATCTTGCCATAATCAGCAGAGGCAAAAATGGTAGCAAGAATAGGAGTAAGCAGGTAATTGAGAAATCTTCCGAAAATGCTGCTAAGCCCGTACCAAATTGTTTGCCCCGCCAGTTTTTTTATGCTGCTCAAAGGAATTGGAATGTTTTAGCAAATGTACTGTTTGACGTCTGATTAAGCAACGCCAAAACAGCTACAGCAAGGGCCCCTTTTGTCTTTATCGTATCTTTAACTCAAACAACTGTTATGAGAAAGTTTTTTTTCTCCGTGATTTTTTTACCAGTATACTTTCTTTCAAATGCACAGGCTAAGGAAGGCACCATCGAATACAAAAAGAAAAAGCAGGAATGCTTTTTTATTAACTATAATTTTCCTCCCGAAGCTGTTGAAAATGCTCTTATTGGTAAATTGTCCCGCATGGGTTACAAAGGCAGAGAGGAAAAAGGAATGTTTAACAAGGACAAAGGATTTAATATTTATAAAGAAGCTACCCTGACAGACATTAGCCCTGGCAAATATGATTATGTTGTGAATATTGAAAGAAAAAGCAAAAAGGAAAGCGACGAAACTGTAGTGCACCTGCTTATTTTTAATAATGATATCAATGCCCTGCCTCTTTTAAGCAAGGAGGAAACCCGAAAAGCAAAATCTTTTCTTGAAGACCTGACACCAGAGGTAGAAGAAGCACATACTGATATTTTAATTGCGGCCCAGTTAGGAGTAATTACCAATGCTGAAAAGAAAATGAAACAACTGCAAACGGATTCGGTTGAGCTGCAAAAGAAAATAGTAAAACTGCAGGAAGAAATGCTGATTAACTCAAAGGCACAAGAAGCGCAGGTTGCAGAAGTTGCCAACCAGAAAAAAATACTCGAAGCAATACAAACCCGCAAAAAGTTTTAATGTGCCTGGTAAAACCGAAGGTCTTTTGTAAGAGTGGAATCGGTTAATGCTCTTAAAAAAGCAACCAGGTCAATGATCTCATTGCTGTTAAAATGAATTCCATTCGTTAAAGATGGATCAAGCGTAGAACTTTGTTGAATATTATTTCCGTAGTGTTCAATGCATGCTTTCAAACTTTGGTAACGACCATCATGCATGTAAGGAAAAGTAATAGAGACATTTCTCAGGGATGCCACTTTGAATTTTAATGAATCTTCTTTTTTACCTGTCACAACCATTCTTCCATTGTCTTTTAAATTAGGATCAACTTTTAACCCGATATTCCTGTATGAATAATCGGTGAACATGGGTTCAGGATGACAGGAAGCGCAATTGGTTTTATAAAGCTGGTAGCCCCTTTGTTCATAATCAGTATAAACATTCTCACCTCTTTTAACCTGGTCGTATTTAGAATTGGCAGTGATCATTGATACGGTGAATTGCGCCAGGGCTTTTTGCATTCTGTCAATCGTAATTTCTTCGGTGCCAAATGCAACTTTGAACATATGGCGTGTATGTGCATCACTTCTAAGTTTGGTCAATACATTACCGATCTCTTCTGCCATTTGGTTTGGTGCTTGTATTGGATCCAAACATTCATCTTCCAAACTTTTGTATTTTCCATCTGTATGAAATGCATCTTTCCATGCAAGATTAAATAGAGGTATTGCATTCCTGTTTGAATGCTGATCGCCATAGCCATGGCTCAGATCATGATCATAAGTGCCAAATACAGCAACCTGCTGATGGCAGGAAGCACATGGATAATGACCATCCTTTGAAAGACGGCCGTCATAAAACAACATTTTACCAAGCTGAAAACCTTCTTCTGTCAATGGATTTTTTGAAAAATCATAAACTGGTGTAGGAAAGCCGGCCGGCACTGTAAATGTCAAACCTGTTTTGCCGGGTACATCTTCCTGGCCTTTTCTGCAGGCATTAATTAAGAAGTTTCCGGAAAGGGTTGCAAGAAAAATTATAATGGTCAGTCTCCACTTCATTCAGGCTGTAAATTTAAGCAATACATACAGCATTACATATTATGAGGATCTACTCTTCTTCGGCCTTCTTTTATATCGCCTTTTTTCTTTTTGCCTTCCAAACGTTTTTCTTTTGCAGCTTTACTTATTTTGGTTGGTTTTCGTTTTTTCTTTTTCTCCAATGCTTTTACCACCAGCTCATTTATTTTACGGGTCACTTCATATTTGTTCTCAAGCTGTGTACGATAGGTTTGCGATTTTACAAATAGCATTCCTTCATTATTGATACGATTGGATAGTTTTTCAGTGATAAGCAACTTCTGTTCTTCAGTGAGAAATTGTGAAGCTTCAATAATAAAGTAACCAATAACGGCAGTCTCCACTTTATTAACGTTTTGCCCGCCTTTACCGCCGCTGCGTGTAGTTTGAAAAATTATTTCCGGTGCCAGGTCAATTGAAGTCATACATCAATGGTCAATATATTTGTAAATAGTAAAGATACAAATTATGAGAGCGGTCATTCAAAAAGTAAGCAAAGCCAGTGTAACAATTGATAATAAGATTTATTCTCAAATTAAGAATGGGTTGCTTGTGTTCCTTGGAATAGAAGATGCCGATACTGCAGAGGACATTGAATGGCTTTCTAACAAAATTGTCAATCTTAGGGTTTTTAATGATGACAATGGAGTAATGAACGTTTCCGTAAAAGATATGAATGGAGATATTCTTACTGTAAGCCAGTTTACATTACATGCTTCTACTAAAAAAGGAAACAGGCCCTCTTATATAAAAGCAAGTAAGCCTGAATTTGCAATTCCGATGTATGAAAAATTTATAAAACAACTTTCAAATGATCTTGGTAAAGTTGTAGGCACAGGTGTGTTTGGGGCAGATATGAAAGTGGAACTATTAAACGATGGACCGGTTACGATTGTTATTGATACGAAGAATAGAGAATAATTTATCACGAATTGAATACGAATTACACGAATTATGAGTGACATAATTTTAAAAGAAGAGTCGTATAAAATAATTGGAGCCTGCATGGAAGTTCATAGAGAATTAGGGCTTTGGATTTAAAGAAATTATTTACAAAGATTCCCTTGAGATTGAATTTAGAAGTTTGCAAATACCTTATCAGAGAGAGAAACTTTATAAGATCGAATATAAAGGAAGATTCTACCAAGAAGATATCCTGCTGATTTCGTTATATATGATTCAATAATCCTTGAAGTAAAGGCGATGCCAATGATCATTAATAATTTTGTTCTGCAAACCCGAAACTATCTTAAAGCTTCAGGAATAAGACTTGGAATAATTGCCAATTTTGGCGAAAGTTCATTTAAATCAAAGAGAGTTGTGTTTTAGCATTCGTGTAATTCGTCACAATTCGTGATAAACCTATTTCACCCCCATTCTCTCAGTAAATCTTTTTCCTTCTGCCGTTTCCAGCATTATATAAAAGATCTTTTCTTTTGCCGGTACTGTAAATGAGTATGAAGTGCTAGTTAGCCCTTTTACTTCCACAAAACGATGCCCGCTTGCCGTCCATACCAACAACGATCTTAAATTCTGTTTTGACTGGATAGTTATTTGCTTGCCATTTGTTAAAACCTTAAATGGTTTGGCAGTTGCTGATGTAGCTATTTCTGACTTAGTTGATTTCTTCACCTGTGCATGCATAAAACAAGTGATGCATAAAAGTGCGGAGACGAGAATAGCTTTCCGGATAAATGGTTTCGTCATAGATTTAGAATTGGAATTGGAATTGAATGATTGTCCCGCTAGTTATCGGGATTATAGTATCAAAGGGTCGGAGATAACACCAAAAGGGAGATGAAAACGCCAGGAATCATGCTAAATTGCACAGACTCAATAAAAATTTTGTTATGACTATAAATGAAGCCCAGCAACAGGTGGATGGATGGATAAAAACTGTTGGTGTTCGCTATTTCAGTGAGCTAACTAACATGACCATTTTAACAGAGGAAGTGGGAGAACTGGCCCGTATTATGGCCCGTACTTATGGCGACCAGTCTTTTAAAAGAACCGATCTGAATAAAAACCTTGCCGATGAAATGGCTGATGTGTTATGGGTTCTGATCTGTCTTGCTAACCAAACAGGTGTTAATTTAACGGAAGCATTTCAAAAGAATATGGACAAGAAAACGACCAGGGATGCGGAAAGGCATCAACAAAATGAGAAATTGAAGTAAAATTAGAATCATCATGTTTGATTTCCTTAGAGTTTTAATTGATTTTTTTGAAAAACAAAATATTCCATACATGCTTTCGGGCAGTGTGGCAATGAGCTTATATACCCAGCCACGATTTACCAGGGATTATGATTTTGTTGTTAATTTAAAAAATGAACATATTGATAAATTATTAAAGAATTTCACGGGAGATTATTACATCAATGATGAATCTGTAAAGTATGCAATCAGCAGAAGAACCATGTTTAATATCATTGATCATAAAAGTGGATATAAGGCAGATTTCATGATATTGAAAGATGATCCATTCAGGCAAACGGAGTTTCTTCGGCAAAAAAAAATGAAATTCCTTGATATGTCGATTTCAATAGTTTCTGCGGAAGATTTGCTTCTTTCCAAAATAATCTGGATTCAAGAAATACAAAGTGGTATCCAAATGGAGGATATAAAACTACTATCAAACGTGGAAAACTTAGATTGGAACTATATTAATACATGGATTGAAGAATTAAATCTAAAAACATTTAACTTGCTTGCCAGGTGACAGATACTCCTGAGCATATTAAAGACTTGCAACTTAAACTGTGGCTTTCCAAAACCCCTGAAGAAAGGCTCTTACAATTTATCAGGGAAAATGAGGCATGGTGGAATGCCCTAAAAGAAGCCAAGGAAAAAATAAAATCAAAAAACGCACAAAGTTCAGCGTGACAAATAGCTTGCATTTCTACCAGTTATGCTTATAATCATGCTCTTTGGCACTATGTATGTAAGTTTTAAATCATGACCATTTTCCCTTTTATGGCACCAAAAAGATTATGGAGTATATTGAAGAGATCTGTTTCTGACTTTATAGATGATGATATACTTAAGCTAAGTTCCTCGCTTGCTTTTTCTACTATTTTTTCATTGCCCGGGTTATTGATCATCATTATATGGCTTGCCACTATTTTTTATGGGCGTGAAATTATTGAAGGCACGATCTATAAACAGATCGAAGGATTTGTGGGATCAGCAGCGGCAAACAGTATTCAGCAAACAATGCAGTCCACAATGTTTGCTGGTTCCAGTAAACTGGCTACAATAATTGGTTTTGGTTCTCTTATTATAGGTGCTACTGCAGTATTCAATGAAATACAAGATTCAATAAATCTTATCTGGAAACTAAAATCAAAACCGAAAAAAGGTCGTGGATGGCTTCGTTTAATTATAAATCGTCTTCTGTCTTTTTCAATAATAGTAAGCCTGGGGTTTATTCTTCTTGTTTCTCTGGTGATAAACGGGGCGCTGGATCTATTATTAAATGAATTATTGCAAAAATTCCCTGATGCAACTGTGGTTGTAGTTTATATAGCCAATCTTGTTCTTACATTTTTTGTTACTGCTTTTATTTTTGGTATCATCTTTAAAGTATTACCTGATGCAAAGATCGAATGGAGGCATGTAAGAGTAGGCGCTTTTACTACCGCTTTTTTCTTTATGGGGGGTAAGTTTTTGATAAGCTATTATCTCGGCCATAGCCAGATGACAACAACATATGGAACTACCGGTTCTATTATTGTAGTATTGCTATGGGTTTACTGCTCAGCAATGATCCTATATTTCGGAGCTGCGTTTACTAGACAATATGCTATTGAAATGGGATCTAACATTTACCCGAACAGATATGCAGTGTGGGTAGAGAAAGTTGAAATTGTCTCTAAACAACCATTACCAAAAACACCCGATGGACAAAAAGTAGAAGAAGAAAAAGTGAATGAGGCGCAGGCTGAAAAGTGATGATCTCCAATAACTATCCGCCTCTTATCTTTGCCGCTATGGCAAACGATTCGAACAGGTTCCAGGCAATTATTTCTCATGCAAAAGAGTATGGTTTTGTTTTTCCCAGCAGCGAAATATATGATGGCTTACAGGCAGTATATGATTATGGCCAATGGGGCAGTGAATTGAAAAAAAATATCAAAGATTATTGGTGGGATAGTATGACCCGCATGTACGAGAATATTGTGGGTATTGATGCAGCCATTTTCATGCACCCAACAACATGGAAGGCTTCCGGTCACGTTGATAATTTCAACGATCCGATGATCGATAATAAAGACAGTAAGAAAAGATACCGGGTTGATCATTTGATAGAGGGACATGCAGAACTTTTAAAAACTGGCGGAAAAGAAAAGGAAGCGGATGATCTGCTGGCAGCAATGGATGCATTACTGGCAAAGGATGATTTTGCAGGATTAAAAAAACTAATTGAGGATAATAAAATAAAATGTGCGGTTAGTGGAACAAGTAACTGGACAGATATCCGTCAATTCAATTTAATGTTTTCAACAGAATTTGGTTCTACTCTTTCAAGCGATGATGAAGACAATAAGGTTTATTTAAGACCGGAAACGGCGCAGGGAATTTTTGTTAACTTTTTGAATGTGCAAAAAACAGGAAGGATGAAAATTCCTTTTGGTATTGCACAGATCGGGAAAGCGTTTCGGAATGAAATTGTAGCAAGACAATTTATTTTCCGCATGAGAGAGTTTGAGCAAATGGAAATGCAGTTCTTTATTCAGCCGGGCACACAAAAGAAATGGTATGAGTACTGGAAAGAAGAAAGAATGAAATGGCATTTGGCGCTTGGTTTTGGAAAAGAACAATATCGTTTTCATGATCATATCAAACTAGCACACTATGCGGATGCAGCCTGTGATATTGAATTTAGTTTCCCAATTGGGTTTAAAGAATTGGAAGGTATTCACAGTCGTACAGATTTTGATCTGAAGAGTCACCAGGAATACAGTAAAAAGAAACAACAGTATTTCGATAATGAAATTGATCCGGCAACGGGTAAACCTTATGGCAATTATATTCCTTATGTAATTGAAACCTCCATTGGTTTGGATAGAATGTTTCTAGCCGTACTAAGTTATTGTTACGAAGAACAGGATCTCAGCACACCTGAAAAACCAGACAGCCGCATGGTGTTAAAATTCCCGGCCAAACTTGCACCGATGAAATTGGCTGTTCTTCCATTAATGAAGAAAGACGGTTTGCCTGAAATTGCCCGGAAAGTCATGGATGATTGCAAGTCTTCGTTCCGTTGTTTCTATGAAGAAAAAGATACGATCGGTAAACGCTACCGTCGTATGGATGCCATCGGCACACCATTCTGTGTTACAGTTGATCATCAAACAAAAGAAGATAATACAGTCACTATCCGTTACCGGGATTCGATGAAACAGGATCGGATCCCAATTGGACAGGTAAAGGAAATTGTACTCGCAGCTATCATTTAATGCAGACCATCATTATTGAAGCATCTTGTTTTATAATTTTTACTTGCCTATCCTGCACAGTATTAATTATTTCAAGCAAAATTTGAATGTAAGTTTTGTTGTGGATAAAAAATCAGTGTAATTTATTTCGATGAATGTAGAAAGGGAACAAAACTTGTGACTCGGAATCTATATTTCGCAAAGTCTACTTCTTTAGTATTCTGTATGGAAAATAATTTTCAGTTTGATCAGATGGGTTAAAATGATGGGGAGAAGATTCCCCAAAAATTTTTATTATTTTTTGTCAATAATAATTTTGATACTTTTGAATTAACTCCTGCCCTTATCCTAATATCCTTCGTCCATTATCCTGCACCATTAATAATTTTATTCACTCATCTTTAAGTCTATTTTATGAAAAAAGTTTTATCCTTAAGCTTAGGCCTAATTCTCATCGGCAATTCTTTATTCGCACAGAATTTTACAGCTGTTGCATCCGGAAACTGGGATAACCCTGCCACATGGGGTGTCGCAACTTATCCCGGTGCTGCTGCGGGAACACTATTAGTAACAATTCCAACTGGCTTTGCAGTAACATTAAATGTAACCCCGGCTAATCCTATCGGGGCACTTGCCATTGCAGTTGGTAATGGCAATAATACATTGACTGTTTCCACTGGCCAGACCCTGAATGTAACGGGAGGAACGGTGATCACAGGAGCAGTCACCGGGGGCGGCGGTGTTACTAAATCTCTTGTGATGAGTGGTGCCGGTGCAATAGTGAATACTGGATCTTTAACTTTAACTCCGGGCAATGCAGACGATAAGCTCGCAACTGTAGAATTTAATGGTGGTGGTTTGGTCCACGTAAGTACAGATGCAAATTTGAGCACTGCTACACCTCTAAGAACTCAAATTAATTTTAATGGTGGAGGTACATTGACTGTTGATGGCAACATCATTGGCGGACAAATATCAGTTGATGGTGCTGCTGCTACCAGCACATTAAATATAGGAGGGAGTGCTTCAACTGTGGGTAACCTGATAATGAATGGTACTGCTACATCCATATTAGATTTGAATGGAAATTTAACTGTGTCCGGTACACTTACACTGACAGCTGGTAAAATAGATATAGGACCCAACCTATTAACTCTTTCTAATGCAACACCGGCTACTCAGTTAAGCACTGGAAGTGCCACTTCATATGTTTATACTACGAGTGCGGCAGGACGTCTTGTCCGCCAAAATCTTGCCGCAGCAACTGCATATACTTTCCCGGTAGGTACACCTACTGATTATTTGCCGGTAATTGTAAATACGGCGGCCGGCGTGAGCACTTTTGCTGTCAGCGTTTATTCGCCCGCATCAACTACTTCGGTAGTAGGTGGTCCGTCATTTGATGCTGCTACTCTATTGAGAATTGTAAATGCGATGTGGTATATTGACAGGACTGTTGGCACCGGTAATTCTTCGATTCAACTTCAGTGGGTAGCTGGACTTGAAGGAGCGACATTTGCGGCTTTACCTAATACATCAATCGGCATTAGTGTTAATAGTGGTATCTCTTGGTCGTTCCCCCCCATTCAAACTAGTGGAGATAAT
>DATDCP010000072.1:0-3016 GCA_036524255.1 Chitinophagaceae bacterium | reverse complement strand
CAATGCTTTTTTACCGTATACCTCGAGGTTACCAAGCATATCAGTAAAACTTTTTGTTTTTGGAGTATCCAAAGACATATCTTCTACAACCACGATCGCATTATCTTTTGCTTTGAAAGAAAGCGCAGAAATTTTTGCGAGATCTTTTACTTTACGATTCAATTTAATATCGTAACCATGCGGTTTAGGGCCAAAAATAGTACCACCACCTTTGTATAATGGATTACGAATATTTCCCTTACGGCTTCCACCAGTACCTTTCTGACGATGAAGTTTACGGCTTGCACCATGCACTTCAGCACGGGTTTTCACTTTATGTGTTCCCTGGCGCTGTGCAGCGAGGTATTGCTTTACGGCAAGATAAACGACATGCTGATTAGGTTCTACGCCAAAAATATCATCTGGCAACTCAACCTTTCTGCCTGTTTTCTTTCCGTCTATTTTTAAAACTTCTACTTGCATCTTATTTATTTTTTAGAGATACCTAAGCATCCCGCATAAATTATTTTTGAATCAAAACAATTGAACCGTTGTGACCAGGAACTGATCCGCTAACGAGGATATAATTTTTCTCAGCAAAAATTTTAACCACTTTCAAACCTTTCATTTTTACTCTGTCACTTCCCATGCGGCCACCCATTTTCATTCCTTTCATTACACGGCTTGCATCAGATGAGTTACCCAAAGAACCCGGAGCTCTTTGACGATCATGCTGACCGTGAGATTGCTGGCCTACACCATGGAATCCGTGACGCTTAACTACGCCCTGGAAACCTTTACCTTTTGTAGTACCAATAACTTCAACCTTGTCACCTTCAGAAAAGATGTCAACAGTTACAGTTTCACCAATATTTTTTTCGAGAGAAGTGTTGCGGAATTCTTTAGAGAATTTTTTGGGAGAAGTGCTTGCTTTAGCGAAGTGATTTTTTTCAGCAAGCGTAGAATGTTTATCATTCTTATCGCCAAAAGAAAGCTGGAGAGCTTCGTAGCCGTCGTTTTCTTTTGTTCTTACCTGTGTAACTACACAAGGACCGGCTTCGATGATCGTGCAGGCAGTTTGTTTACCCGAGGGATCGAAGACGCTGGTCATTCCAACTTTTTTCCCAATAATACCTTTCATGTTTTTCAATTTGTGCCTGCAGGATTATTGGGACATACACTTGTTTCGTGAGACACGAACCAAGGCGTCAATCCCCGTTTGCCACCGACCTTTTCTTTTTGTTCAGAAGTACCGGCAGTAAACAAACCCTGAATGGCTTGTTTTTATTTAGCAACCCCTGCCCCCTAAAGGGGTTCAGAAGTTATTTAATTGCATTGCTCTTTTTTTCTCCGAAGAGAATTGAGAGATACACTTTGTTTTTATTTATAAGAACTATTCTACCTAAGTCCTCCCTTTAGGGAGACAGATGGTACTACGCTTTGATCTCAACTTCTACCCCACTTGGCAGATCCAACTTACTTAACGCATCAACAGTACGGCTTGAAGAAGTGTAAATATCCAACAGACGCTTATGCGTTGCTAGTTGGAATTGTTCACGACTTTTTTTGTTTACGTGTGGCGAACGCAACACAGTAAATATTTTCTTGCGTGTAGGTAAAGGAATAGGTCCTGTTACTACCGCACCGGTGCTACGCACTGTCTTTACGATCTTCTCAGCTGATTTATCAACTAGATTATGATCGTAAGACTGTAATTTGATTCTGATTCTCTGCGACATGAGTAAAAATCCCCATTTGAATTTGGGAGCGCAAAGATAGGGGGATGATGCTTATCAGGCAAAGTTTTAGAAAAGAATTTTTTATTTAGATAACTTATAAAGTAATCCCCACAAAAAACTGCCAGGCCTGGCTCCTCCATTCGTCCTTGTTATCGATCCCGTTGATATTGGTCAGGCCGATCTCATACCTTGTGCCTATATGAATTAGAGGGAGTTGTAACATGATGCCGCCCAAAACTGAAAACTCACCTTTTTTGAAAACCTCCTGAGGAGATTTCAAGCTGTCCACAGCCTCGCTTAAAAGCATGCCCCATTGTGGACCTAGTTGAAGTTTGACCCTTTGTGATGGACCCAGGTCAATGTTTAACAACCCTGCAAATTTTAGATAATCAAGCTTTGCCTTTTTCTGAGTGCCATCTAAAAAAAGATCATCGTAAATGACAGTTATATCGTTCGATTGCTCTGCAGTTGTTTGAACAAAATTTATTTCAGGTTGAAGTCCAAGCTTTCTTGTAAGATTAATTTGCATGAATCCTCCCAATGCATAGTTATAATTAAATTCATTTTTAAATGATTGGCCCTCGATCTTATTAAGATTAAGCCCACCCTTGAATCCAAAACGAAACAATGATTCTTTTTCAGAGGGATCTTTCTTCTTCTGAGAATAAGCATTTAAACAAAGTGCAGACAATAATAATGGAAGGATCAGGGTTTTCATAATTGAATAGATTATGGTAATAACGAATTCTGAATTGTTCGTGGTATTTAAAAAACTTTTCTTTCGGTGATGCTAATGGTATTCACATGGATTAACATTATTCTGTTAAGTTCCTTAACATCTCAGCGGTTTTAGCTCACTCATTCAAAAAATCATGCCGATGTGCATTTGATGTGTACTTATTACATCATTAAAAATTGCCTTTGATTTTATTCATTTACCGCTCGTGTATACTGAGTACCCTTTTGTGGTATGTGTTAACCAAATTAACTCCTAACACCTGTTTTTCACATGATTATGCTATCAGTCTTGAGTAACTTTCGTAGCATATTTGCGTCATACAATTCATGATAACTAACAAACCAAAAGCAAACCAAACCATGAAAGAGGAACAGCGATACAACATCTTTAGGAGAACTCACAAAGGGTTACGCAGTATGTTATTTGATGCGGGAGCAAAAATTCAGCAAACCGATTTTACAAAGAGCAAACAGGCAAATGCCGCTATTGAAGCTATTAAACATTCCACCCGCTCTTTCTTATATCATTTAAGCAAAGAGGATAAGATCATTTATCATTC
>DATDCP010000071.1:0-27057 GCA_036524255.1 Chitinophagaceae bacterium | reverse complement strand
AATCTTCCTAAGCCCGCAAAGAAAGCGGAAGGCAAAGGATTAAAACTTTCAGACGACAAAAAGAAAATTACAATGGAAGGAACACTTGATGATTTCTTTGAAGACGCTTCCTATTTTGAATACAATATTGAATATTAGATGAACGCCTCCTTATGAGACGCTTTTTTTATAATTCTTGCAGACTATCAATTTTGTCCTGGTCTATTTGCTTTACCAGGTCTTCCAGTGTATTAAATTTCACTTCTGCTCTTAAAAATTTTTTCACATAAACCCGCATTATTTTTCCATATATCTCTCTACTGAAATCAAAAACATTTACTTCTATCACTCTTTTTTTACCATCAACCGTCGGACGAAAGCCAATGCTCATCATTCCTTTGTACTGCGCATCTTTAATAGGGAAGGAGTTGATCTCATCCATTAGTGCTTCTTCATTTTGCACTCCTTTTTTAATACTTACATACACTGCATATATACCATCGCCAGGTATTACCTTTTCGGGATCCTGAACTTTTAAATTCGCGGTCGGGTATCCCAATTGTCTTCCTAATTTGTTTCCATGAACAACTTCACCTTCAAAAAAAAATGTATAGCCAAGAAGTTTGTTGGCCATTCCGATATCGTTATGAAGAACTGCTTCACGAATATTGGTTGAGCTAATAGCGATCTCTTCCAAAATATGTTTAGAAATTTCTTTTATTTTAAATCCAAATTGTGGCGCCATTTTTTCCAGTAACTTATAATCACCTAACCGTTCCCGTCCAAAACGATGATCATAACCTATGATCACAGTATCAGGATGAAATTTTTCAAAAAGAAAATCCCGGATATATTCTTCTGCGGGTTGATTGGCAAAAGCATCAGTAAAAGGAACAATAACAAGATGATCAATGCCGAGTCCTGATAACACTTCAATTTTTTCTTCCAAAGTGTTTATCAATCGTACGCCAAGTATTGCGGAAGAAATAACTTTCCGTGGGTGTGGATGAAAAGTGATGATAACAGATTCACCATTTACTTTGATGGCTTCGACCTTCAACTTATTTATGATCTGCCGGTGACCGGCATGAACCCCATCAAAAGTTCCAATTGTTACTACTGCATTGCGAAAAACCGGTAAATTATCAATATCCCTGTGTACCTGCATAGATGCAAAATAAATGTTCAATGTTCAATTAGCAATACTCTTTGTTCAAGTATTTTTGCGGCTCAATACAATTCATGAGTCTATATTCAAAAAGAGGAGTTTCTGCGCAGAAGGAAGAAGTTCATGCTGCCACCAAAAGTCTTGATAAAGGACTTTATTCAAAAGCATTTTGCAAAATTTATCCTGATGTTCTTTGTGGTAATGATCAATGGGTAAACGTTATGCATGCTGATGGCGCTGGTACAAAATCGATACTTGCTTACTTGTATTGGAAAGAAACTGGCGATGTTTCAGTTTGGAAAGGTATTGCACAGGATGCCATCGTAATGAATCTTGACGACCTTCTTTGTGTTGGTATTTATGATAATTTACTTTTTTCTTCTACCATAGACAGGAATAAAAATGTGATCCCGGCTGAAGTGCTGGAAGCAGTAATAACAGGAACACAGGAGTTTTTTGATAAAATGAAATCCTTTGGAATCAATATTACATATATGGGTGGGGAAACTGCTGATGTTGGTGATGTTGTTAGGACAATTGCAGTAAATGGTACAATGACCTCGAGATGGCCAAAATCAAAACTCATTACAAATGAAAAAATTGAACCTGGAAACGTTATTATTGGTTTGGCTGGTTTTGGAAAAGCTGATTACGAAGATGCATATAACAGTGGTATTGCTAGCAATGGACTTACCAGTGCAAGGCATGATATGCTTCAAAAAAATTATGCAGAAAATTATCGTGAATCATTTGATAATTCGCTAGATGATTCGGTTGTCTATATCGGCCCTCACAGATTACGAGAAAATGTTCAATATTCCTTTCGGAATGAACAATTATCAGCTACAGTTGGAGATTTGTTGCTAAGTCCTACAAGAACTTTTGCACCGATACTAAAAGAATTATTGGAAGATCATTTTGAAAAGATAAATGGCTTGATCCATTGCAGCGGGGGAGGGCAAACCAAATGTTTGAAATATATTCCTGAGAATGTCAGGATCATAAAAGATAATTTATTTGAACCGCCGGTTATTTTTAAATTGATCCAGCAAGCAAGCAAGTCTGATGACAAAGAAATGTACCAGGTTTTTAATATGGGTACAAGGTTAGAGATTTATACCAATGAGAAAGATGCTGCGGTAATAATAGGTATTGCAAAAAGATTTGGTGTGGATGCGCAAGTTATCGGAAGGGTAGAAGAAGCTCAAAAGCAAGAACTAATTATATCGACAACCGTTAAAGACAAATTAGCGTTTTAAGTTAATCAGGTGCTGTTGTAATACTATTTACCTGATAGATTCTTGGAGGAAGTTTTTTTATACTGTTATCCACTTTAACCTTAATATCTTCAAGAATAATTATGGTTTCTGAATCCAAATCATCTATAGCTTTTAATAACTCACTTGAAAAACTGCTTCCTATTATAACGAAGTCCTTAACTTTTTTAATTTGACTTCCAGGATTCGGCTTGTCTATCGTTATTTTAAAACTGACCAATTCACAATTTTGAACCGGATCTTTTTTTTGTAACTTAAGTTGGTTTACTTTTTTTAGATCTGCAAGAATAATAGTTGCGCCTTCATTGGCATTGATCAAATAAGTATATATAGGAGCGTCAGAATAACGACTGATCGATATTTTAGGATCTTCTGCTATTACAAATGTTACCGGTTGTTTTCTGTAAGCTGTAACCTTGTGTCCGTTTTGCATAGCCGGTATCCAGTTTGGAGATTTTTTCATAACTCTTAGCACTTCGTCCTCCATACCATGTCCATGACTTGTAAGAGCTTTCAGGTCACTAATACTTCCATCTTTATGAACGATAAATTGTGCAACAACTGTGTAAGTACCTTCCTTAGCGCCGCTGTCTATCGGTACAGTTGATTTTAAATTTTTTTGTAAAAATTCCCTCCATCCATTTACTCCTCCGGAGAAACTAGCTTCTATTTCCACTTTTTCAAACACCTTATTGTCATCATCCACTTCATATTTCCTTTCAGTTAAAGTAATTTCTTTCACAGTTGTTTTTTTTGTAACAATTTCAATAACTCCGTTTTTTGCCTTATCTCCATATTTTGCACTGGCATTTTCATTTTTGTCATTTAGCACCTTGATACTTTCAATTTTATCCACAGATATCACAGTTTCAATTGTGCTAAAATTAAGATCTGGTCTTGGTTTACCATCAATAACAATTAATGGTTCATCCTTTTTAGGTTTTGTTGTATCAATAAGGGTCACATCTCTTATTACCATTAATGGTCTTTCTTTTCCATTGTTTATTTGTTCATCATAGTATTTTTGAGAATATAAACTAACCTGGTAATAATGTTTGCCGTAGTTTATGGCATTCTTTTCGAGTTTGCTGACATTATACCAACCGAAATCTGATGGTTTATATTTTTCTATATCTGCGTTGCTTATCCTTTTTGCATCTATCCAGACGCCATATATCTTTGAGTCAGCCCAGGACTTTAATTCCGCAAGTGTTGGAGATTTTCTTGTAGGTACAGGCAATTCTACCAGTTTATAATTAGTGGGCAGAGGTTTTCCAGTTTCAGTAACAGTAACTTCTTTTATATCTTTTCTCGTTGATTTCTTATTTGTCGTGACCTCGATTACACCGTCTTTTCCTTTTTGCCCATATTTATTAATTCCAGTACTATCCTTATAAACGGTGATGCTTACACCATCTTTTGCAAAAAGAACTGAGGAGTCTATTGCTTTGATTCCTTTCTTGGATTGTACAATTCCATTAATAACGACCAGGTAATTCTCATATTCCCTTACTCCTATTAATTGTTTTGGTTTAGAAGTGTCTCCTTCATTTTTATTTGGCAAAAATTGAGACCTTAAATCATCGTTTCGTTGGGCATTGGCAAATGTCACCAAGCCTTTTAAAATTGCTCTTGCTATTTTCTCCTTATTTTTTTCATTAGTAACAAAAGAAATATCTTTTGGATTATTGATAAATCCACATTCTAATAAAAGTGATGGAGCGTTAGCCTCATCTATCACATATATGGTTGCATTGCCTCTTTGCTTGATCTCTTCTCTTGTTGTATATATCTTTTTTAATTCACCAAGAACAGAAGATGCCAATTGTATATCGGGATAATTATTCAACTGCTTTGTTACGTATGCATCAAATCCTGACTTCGAATCTTGTTTAAAATCAGAAGTTGTATTCATATGTATAGCTACAAAGGCATGCGGTTTTAAATTATTCACGATTTCAACCCGCTTTCTTAATGCATCATTTTTATTTGTTGTATACCCAGGAAATTTTTCATCATCTCTTGTCATAATGACATTAATATTATACTCTGGCCCAAGTGCCTCAATCTTTTTGGCAATTGTCAAAGAGAGTTCAGCCTCATTATATTTTCCATCCTTGGTCTTAGCCCCGACATCTGTTCCACCGTGGCCGGCGTCTATCACAACAGTAATTGAGTTTATTGCTTTCTCAAATTCATGTGGGTCAATTCTTTTGTTTTGATAATTAAATGCAAATAAAAAAATAATGATTGCCGCTACCGGGAACACCATAAGCTTTCGCAGATATTGATAGTTCGGCTTTTTTGATGTTGTAATCATGGCTATACGTCTTTTAATCTGGTTATGGAAAAATGGATTTACAAGATGAGTATTTGTATTTAACGCCTGCATCAATAATAGTTCAGCATATTGCCAGTTCTTATCTTCCCCTATGGCAAATTCATCAGCAAGAAATTCATGGATTGCCTTTAATTCCTTTTTAATAAGGTGAAAAAATGGATTGATCCAGAAGATCATTGAAATAAATTCCATAAAAATTATATCCCAGCTATGTTTTTGCTGAATATGAAATAACTCATGTCTGAATATTTGCTCTCCTTTTTCTGAATGTAATTCAATCTTATTATTCCAGAAAAGCCAGCGGAAAAATGAGAAAGGAGTGCCCGGTTCATTTGTATTTATAAATTTTATTTTATCCAATTTTTCAACAGGGTTTCTTTTAATAATGGACCTTATTTTACCTAATGAAATAAAAACTCTGATCAGGAAAAACGAAAGAATAAATAAGTAGAGAAGATAAATCACGTTCGCAGTAGTAAACCACGTAGCAGTTATTGATTCGGTTTGTATTGCTGTTGAAACTATCGGACTCTCACTCGAAAGAGAAGGAGAGGAGATGACCTGCAAAGTTTGTAACATTACAGAAGACTCAGTTTCTTTCTCAGAAAAATAAACCGGGATATTGAGAAAGGGAATAAAAGAACTAATGACAATCGTCATCAATAAATAAAATCGATTATAACGATGGAACTTTTTATTTCTAAGTGCAAAATGATAATAGCCATACAATAATCCCGAGGCGGCAATTACCTGGAGCAAGTAAAAAAGAGCCTGATTCATTTCTTTTGATTTTGCTGTTTTTTAATTTGTGCCAACAGGCTTTCTAATTCTTCTATGGAAATATTATTCTCCTTAACCATAAAAGAGACTACGTTGCTGAATGACCCTTCAAAATATCCTTTCACCATTTGTTTCATGGTTCGTTTTGAATATTCATCTTTGCCCACCAACGGGGAATATTCATGGTGTCTGCCTAAAACGGTAATGCTGACGAATTCTTTATCCACAAGAATTTTCAGAAGTGTAGCCACAGTATTTTGATGTGGCTTTGGTGCAGGCATCGCATCAATTATCTCTCGTAAAAAACCTTTTTCAAGTTTCCATAATACCTGCATTACTTGTTCTTCTGCTTTGGTCAAAACTTTCATTTTGTAAAAATTGATAACACTAAGCTAAAACTAAACTTTTAGTTTAACAACTAAATTTTTAGTTTTGGGAAAAAAATTTCAGTTTGTCTTGCTTTGTTTAACTTATTTTGCAGCAAATCCGTTTTGATGGCTGATAACATAATTGACCTAAGGCATGTAAATATTTACCAGAGTGGAAGTCCGATCTTACAAGATGTAAATTTAACGGTAAGAAAAGGCGAGTTTGTTTATCTCGTAGGTAAAACCGGTACCGGTAAATCCAGTTTATTAAAAACAATGTATGGCGAATTGCCCTTAACTGAAGGTGAGGGTACAGTGAATGGCTTTGATCTGAGAAAGCTGGATTGGAAGAAAGTTCCTTATCTGCGTCGTACTCTTGGCGTGGTATTCCAGGATTTTCAATTGTTGACTGATAGAAATGTAAATGAGAACCTGAGGTTTGTTCTTACGGCCACTGGCTGGACGGATAAAAAGTTGATGGATGAAAAAATTTCCGATGTATTGGACAAGGTTGGTTTACGGGCCAAAGGGTTTAAAATGCCTTTTGAGTTGAGCGGTGGTGAACAACAAAGAGTGGATGTAGCAAGAGCTTTACTTAATTCTCCTAAACTGATATTAGCAGACGAGCCAACAGGAAATCTTGATCCTGAAACATCGGATGAGATCATGAGTCTCTTATTTCATATCGCAAAAGATTTTGGCACTACCGTCGTGATGGCAACACATGATTATATCGTAGTACAAAAATTTCCAGCACGAATGATAAGAACGGAAAGAGGAAGAATGATTGACAATGCTACCATATCAATCGAATAAGCTGTTGTGCATTTGCTTTATTATTAAAAATTTTTCCCAATAATTTTCTTCTCAGATTGATCTCTTCTTCGCCAAACGGGTGATGATAAAGTTGAGTTATAATTGATGCTATGGCCTTGCTCGTTGTACCAATATGACAGGCATCTTCAAATCCTGACCCTTCAACAGCTTCATCATTCACTACACAATGGCGACCATTATAAAGTGCATTGATCAGCTTTAACTTAATCCCTGTCTTATTAAAAGATGGTAATACATGAATTTGTGCATTAGCGATGAGGTCGTCCAACTCTACATCAGAAGGATTGCTGACTATAGATACATTTTTATTCTTTCCACCCTTTCTTATTAATCGATTTGTTGGATCTTTTCCAGCGATAATAAATGGGATCTTTGCCAATGAAAAAACTTTTTCAAGCAACCATAAAGCAGCCTTTTCATTTTCTGCAACCGATAAATTGCCATGATAAAGACAATAGTTGCCAATACCTTCAAGACTATTTACCTGGGAATATGGAATAAATACAGGCAAATATGTTGTTAAGTTTTTATCCAGCTCATCCCTGTAAAAAATAGCATCATTATTAGATACAGCGATCACCGGTACTTCTTCAGGAAACTTCCTTTCATATTGACGCAGGAACATGCTTTCATTTAAAAAATAGATCTTTTTAAATAGATCTTTTTCGCTCTGAAATAATTGGCTGTAATAAAAGAACTCAACATTATGCAGTCGCAAAAAGATTTTTCTTTCAGTTTGAAGCAATGTTCTTAAAAAAGCAGTACAGTGAATTCCTTCCATTAAGATGGGATGATCATCCTTAAGCAGGTTTTCAAGCAACAAAGGATTTTCTCTCGATTTTACTATATATGGCTTCGTGAGAGATATACTTTCCCATTTCGTTAATCTTTTATAATAATTTACTTCTTCGCAGTATTTATTTAATTCATCTTGCTGACCTCTTCCATATTCAAAACAATGAAGCTTAATCTTAACGCCTTCTTCATGCAATGCTTTGATCTTATAAAAAAGATCTACCACGCCTCCATAATCGGCAGGCCAGGGAACATCGTGACAAATAATATGAAGCGTCTTATTGTTATTCATTGAACAATCCCTCGTAGAAATTCAGCAACTTATCTTTTTCGTTTTGCCAATTCAATTCTTGTTTTGCAGCTAAACAGTTTTGCTTCAGTTGCAAATAAAGTTCTTTATTAGTGATCAGCCTGTTTATTGCCTTAGCTATAGCATACGGATCAAGATCATCAATTAACTCCGCAATTTTAAATTGATCATTTATCTTTTTGTATTCAGGGTAATTCATTGTTACCTGCGGAATACCTGCATGAATGTAATCAAAGAATTTATTGGAAAGCGATAAGTATTGATTCAACCCCGTTCTTTCAAATGGATTAACTGCAATATTAGCTTGTGCGGTTCTCTTTTTCAATTCCTCCGGGGGAAGCATACCGAAAAAGATCACTTTCGCAGCCAGATCATTTGCCTGTACAACCGATCTCATTTCATCCATAAAATTTCCATTACCACAAACCCAAAGCTTTGCCTTCACGTCTTTCATTGACAAAGCAAGCTTATCAAGTCCACGGCCTTTATTCACTGCTCCCTGGTAAAGTATAACATCTTCTGATCTCATTTGTTCATTTGATTCAACAAGCAGCGGCACATTGCGGATCACAGTATAATTCGCATTGTAATTTTTCCTGAATTCTTCTGCAAGACTATCACAAACAGTATATCCTTTTTTAAATTTCGGGATCATTCTTTCTTCGATCTTTTTCCATAAACGATAAATAGACGGACGATTCACCACTTCATCCAACTGTGAAAAATATTCATGAGCATCATAAACTCTTTTTATTCCTTTAAATTTAGAAATATAATAGCAGGGCAAGATAGTGTCCAGGTCGATAGCGCAAATACAATCCGCCTTTTCAAAAAGAAGAAAGAAAAAAAGTCGGATATTAAATTCACTATAAAAAAGCTTTCCTTTATTAAACCAGCATTTGAGCAATTGTTGACGGTAATTTTTTTTAGAAAGTGGGAGAGAAGTTTTTAATTTTCTTCCAACCAACAACACATCATAACCCGCACCGGCAAGTGTCCCACAAATGCGTTGCATTCGCTGGTCATAATTAAGATCATTTGTAACTGTAAAAATTATTTTCTTCACCTATATCAAATATAAAAGAAAAAATCCCGTCTCACCTGAGGCGGGACGGGACTACAATATATGTGAAAAGTTTTTTACTGCATTACATCACCTGTATTCATACTTTCTCTTTCTCCTTTCATGTTTTTGCGTTTGAAAAGATTCGGATCAAACTTTCCAAATCTCCAGTTGAAATTCAGACGAAGAAGCTGCTGATCACGCTGACGGTACACATCCTGTGTGAAATATTGTGATTCTGAATGCGTATAAGAACGGCGGGTTGCGAAAACATCACTCATATTAAGTGAAACAGATGCGGCCTTGTTCTTTAAAAAATCATATTTAATACCCATATCAGCATAATAATTGGAACGAACATATCCTTGTGCAGATGATGAAGGGCCACCCATCATCATACCTCCGCCCCCCATACCTCCACCACTACCTCCCGGAGGAAGTACTGTTTTGGAATTATATACTGCCGTTAACTGGAAAGAAAAATTTTTAGGGAGTTTGAAAGTATTGTTCACTTTTCCAAACCAACTTGCAAACTGATCTTGTTGAGGTTGAGCCGGATCATCAATATTGATCTTTGAAGTATAAAGATTCACATTAGAAGTAAGATCCCACCATTTGGTAATCTTGTTTTTCATTGTAAGTTCAAGACCCGTTACATAGCTTGAGTTTGCATTTATGAAAGTAGTGATCACACGGTCTACGCCATCTATATTCTCTTTCCCTCCCTGATAACTAGTGATCAGATTATCTGTGTGTTTATAATAAAGTGAAGCAAGAAAATTATCCTTATTCTTAAATATTTTCTGATAAGATAACTCAAAAGAACTGGTAAACTCAGGTTCCAGATCCGGATTGCCTTTTCTCGGGTTAAGAAAATCAGACTTATCAATAAACGGTGACAACTGGAAAAAATTCGGACGATTGATCCTTCTTGTATAATTAAATTGCATTTCCTGCTCTTTCTTCAATTTTTGGCTTAAGAAAACACTTGGGAAAAAACTAATTGGAAAAGTATTGCTGAACGATTCATTTGTCTTTACCAGTTCACCATCATAACCTGAGCTTTCAACTCTAAGACCAAGCTGGTATCCGAAAGATTTTATGTTGTTCGTATAAGTTGTATAAGCAGCCAAAACATGATCTTCGGCTATATAGTCGATCTCTGAATTTGGCACAAGTGTAGCCTGCCCAGTAACCGGATCAATATAATAAAAAGCACCTGTGCTGTTTGCTTTATTGAAAGCAGCTCTGACACCCATTTCTATTTTTGATTTATCCTTAATAGGGTTCACAAAATCAGTTTGTATGATCAAACTTTCGCCAATGCCGGAAGTATTTTGTTGCTGGGTAAATTGACCAGCAAGAGTGTTTGCAGGATAATCGTAATAATCAGTTTTAATTAGACTTTCATTAATATTTGTCCTCTTGTTATATGTTGCATCTGCTGTCCACTCTCTTCCTGCTTTAGGAAAATTATGTTTGAAACTTAATTGGGCGCCTCTGAATTTGAAAGTAGCTTCTGAATTTGTTAATCTTTCGAGGTACGAAGTTTTCTTTATCGTGTAAAGTGAATCTACCAACAACTCACTAATTGATTCGGGGTGGAACGTACCATTACCAATATTAGTGCTGGCAGAAAGAGTGTTCCTGTTATCAATAAAATAATCAACACCAGCTCTGAAAAATTTAAAATCACCAACCATTTCACTTCTGTCATCCTGGTGCATATAAGTGCTTGGTTGATCAAGAATATTATACCTGTCAGTATAACCGGTGCTGATAGATTTACGTTGGTTATAATTGGCGCTTCCGAAAACATTTATTTTGTTTTGACGAAGACTAAAATCTCCGCCCAGACCAATTTTTGCTCTTGAATCAATACTTGAGCGAAGACTGCCACTGTAGCCAACCTTTTTATTCTTCTTTAAAACAATGTTCAATATCCCCGATGTACCACCCGAAGCATCATACTTAGCGGAAGGGTTTGTAATAATTTCAACTGATTCTATTGCATCAGCAGGTATCTGCTCAAGCTGCATTGTAGTGGGACGACCATCAACAAAAATTTGAGGAGCATTGTTACGAAGTGTAACATTACCATCCAGGTCAACAGAAAGAGAAGGAACGTTTTTCATAACATCAACCGCTGTACCGCCAGCAGCGATCACATCTTTCTCTACATTATATACTTTTCTGTCAATACCTAATTGAAAAAGTGGTTTGGAAGAAACTACAGTAACATTACCGAGTACCTGTGCATCCATTTCCATTTTTATATTACCAAGATCTTTATCAATTGCATTCAGCATAGTACTCATATCACCACCTGGCTTCATTTCAAAGCTGACATTTTGCTCCAGTGGTTTAAGCCCTATACCAGTGATTTTTAATTTTGATTGGCCAAAAAGAGGAATATTTTCCAAGGAAAATTCTCCATTTGCTTTTGTAAGCATTCCGGCTATTATTACATCTTTTCTTTTTTTAGTGGCTGTGTCCATACGGCTTTGGACCAACTGAACTGAAGCTGCGTCAACCGGTTTGCCCGATTGGGCTTCTACCACTTTTCCGTACATACGGCCATTCATTTGTTGACCATTTCCACCACCGCCGGGTCTTTGCATTGGATTTTGAGCAAATAAGCTAAAGCTGGTAAGGTTTAATAAAAAAACGAGAACTAACTTATTCATTATACGAGTTTTGGGATTAGACGTGCAAAGGTCATTTAACCTTCTCTAGATGTCATTTTTATATGACAAAAGGTTAAAGACAATCATAGAAGGAAAATGTTTGGGATATTTATGTTGGTTACCTCATTTAGGCAAAAAATAAGTGATCAATACCTGTACAATACCAATGATAAAACCAATGACTCCACCGAGTATTTCAACAAATCTGAACTCTTTGCTCATAATTTGGTATAAAATGTCTTCCAACTTATCAGTTGAAAACGCAGATACCTTTTCAGTAACAATTTTTTCGAGGTCCAGTTCTTCCTGCAAATGAGCTGCATAGCTTTTCATTATCTGCGGAAAAAGAATTTCCAATTCCTGCATGAATATTTTTTTCAGAGACTTGATAGTTTTATCGCCAATGAATAAACTCAGAAAAGGCATTTCATCACTCAGTTTATTCCGGAGAAAATTATCAACATGTGCCTCGATCATGGGCATAAGTTTTTCTAAATTTTGTGGATTGGCTATTTTTTGTTCTATGTCTTCGAATGATAGGAATTCAGTGCTTATCATTTTGCCTAGTTTCTCGGCAAATTTTTTTTGTCTTTTGGGGAAAATGCCATGAAATGTAATTCCAAGAATTCGCTTTGGCTCTCTAGGATGAAAAAGCATTTTGATTGCGATCCAATTTGTAAACCATCCAATGAAGGCAGAAATTATTGGAATTACAAGGAGTTGGATCAGCAGCGAATAATTCATTAATAAGTTTAGACAAAGAAACATAAACATGATGCCGGGGCAAAATCTCATTTTGCATGCAACGCCTAATTATTTACTTTTGCTTTCGCGTAAAATGGTAGCCATAGCTCAGCTGGTTAGAGCATCAGATTGTGGTTCTGAGGGTCGTGGGTTCGAACCCCATTGGTTACCCAAAAGCAAAAAACCTTCTGTTTACAGGAGGTTTTTATTTTCATTCTATTCACCATTCATCAAAAAGCTCTGTTAAAAGGAATTAGGGGTAAGAAAACCCATGTTTTTGCGTTATTTTTACTACACTTATATCGCGGATAAAATTAAATAATGATAAAGCTGATAAATTATATGACAAACCTTAAAAGATTACCTATCCTAATCATTATCCTGCTCATCGCAGGTGTGTTTTTTGCCGGCTCTGTGAAAAAAGAAATTGATCCTCCCGGTAAGTATGAAAAGATCCTTCACAATGTTACGGACATGCTGAAGGAAGCACATTATAGCCCAAAGCTTATTGATGATAGCTTCTCTAAAAAGATATTTTATAAATATTTCGAGGTTATCGATCCTAATAAAAATATCTTTTTGAAAGAGGATATCGAAGCACTTAAAAAATTTGAGTATAAGATCGATGATGAAATGAAAGGTGCTGATGTTGAATTTTTCAAGGCAGTTGGCTTATTATTTACTAAAAGAATGGAAGAAGCTGCATTGATCTATAAAGATATTTTAAGCAAGCCTTTTGATTATTCAATTGATGAAACGTATGCAGGTGATCCGGATAAAATAAAATTCCCTAAAACAGATGCAGAAAGAAAAGAGAATTGGAGAAAGTCGCTCAAATACCAGGCACTCGACAGGTATGTTGATCTGATAGAAATAAGAGAGAAAAACAAGGATGTTGAAGGTTTCAAAGCAAAGACAAATGCTGAATTAGAAGTTGAAGCAAGAGAGAAAGTAACAAAATCAATGGAAAGAACATTTGATAGATATCGTTTCAAATTTTCTGAAGATGATAAATTCAACCTGTTTGTTAGCCTCATTACAAATGCAATGGATCCGCATACAGAGTTTTTTCCTCCGGTAGATAAAAGATATTTTGACGAGCAAATGAGTGGCCGCTTTTTTGGTATTGGCGCATCGCTTGTTTATGATGAAGGCAATATCAAAATAAATACATTGATTGCAGGAAGCCCTGCATGGAAAAGCGGCGAAGTACAGGTAGGAGATATCATTCTAAAAGTTGGACAAGGAAAAGAAGAGCCAACAGAACTTACAGGTTTTGTCGTTGAAGATGCGGTGAAACTTATTCGTGGAAAAAAAGGAACCGAAGTAAAATTGACATTAAAGAAACAGGATGGTTCTGTAAAGGCGGTTACATTAGTTCGTGATGAGATCGTGCAGGACGAATCATTTGCAAAAAGCGCAATTATCAATAATGGCAATTCAAGACTTGGATACATTTATCTTCCGGAATTCTATGCAGACTTCGACAGGCCTAATGGTGCCCGTTGTTATATTGATGTTGCGAAAGAGATCATTAAGTTGAAAGAAGATAAAGTAGATGGCATCATCATGGATCTGCGTAATAATGGAGGTGGATCGCTTTATGATGTAGTGCAAATGGTCGGTCTTTTTATCGATAGAGGCCCAATTGTACAGGTGAAAGATCGTGATGGCAAGCCAAATATTCTTGAAGATAAAAATCGTGAAGTATTATATGATGGTCCGCTTACTGTAATGGTAAATGAATTTAGCGCTTCAGCTTCCGAAATTTTTGCAGCCGCTATCCAGGATTATGGTCGTGGTGTAGTTATTGGTAGCACTACTACTTATGGCAAAGGAACAGTACAGCGCAATCTTGGTCTTGATCCTGAATCTGGTTATTTGAACTCTAATTCAGACCTGGGAACTATTAAATTGACCTTACAAAAATTTTATAGAGTAAATGGCGGATCAACACAATTGAAAGGTGTTACATCAGATATTGTGTTACCTGATAATTATGAGTTTCTGAAATTCCGTGAGAAAGATGATCCTGATGCATTACCATGGGATGAAATTCAAAGAGCGTCGATCAATAACTGGAAATCAGGTTATGAATTGTCAACAATTCAAAAATTAAGTGACGCAAGACTTCAAACAAACAAAGCATTTAAATTAATAAAAGAAAATACAGAATGGCTGGCCAAACAAAATGACAGGGAGTATCCTTTGAATTTTGATAAATACCAGAAAGAACAAAAGGCGATCAGAACTACAGTTCGCCAGATCGAATCACTTAAAAAATTAGAAGGTGAAATGGATGTGACCTCACTTCCACAAGATGCGAACCGGTTTACCTATGATAAAGGAAAGCAGGATCGTTTTGATCAGTGGATCAAGAACCTTCGTAAAGATATTTACATTGACCAGGCCGCGAAAGTAACGGCAGATATGGTACAGCAAAAAAATCTTGTACAGGGTAAGGCAGACGAAGTAAAGAAGCCGTTTTAATAACTGATAATATAAATTGAATAACCCCGGCTGAGTCGGGGTTATTTTTTACAAGTATCTTTCTTTAATGATCTGGCAATGATGATTGACATGCCCCGCCACTATATAGCCGATCGCTAAAACGTATATTGATCTTTCGCTTGCATTTCCTTCAGCTTCCAGTTGCTCATTATCAAATGAAGCAAACATTGCTTCAGATGCTTTACGTAATGATGTAAATTCTTCTACCATGTCACTCCAGTTTCTTTTATCTGCTTTAGCTGTTTGCGCAAAAAGATTTTCATCAAAACCGGGTAGGGGAGTGTCATCTTTCCTTGCAAAACGAAGTGCACGGTAAGTGAAAACTCTTTCACCATCAAGCATATGTTGTAGCACTTCCTTTATTGTCCATTTACCTTCTGCGTAACGATAATCATGTTTCTCGGAAGGAATAGATCTTAAAAGTTCAAATAAATTTTTTGTACTGCTTTTTAAACCGGCCATAAGATCATCTTCTTTTACTTTACTAATATAGCCATGAAAAAAATCAGGAACACGGGATAAATCGGGACGAGGCATAAGGAGTTGTTTAAAAGTTTAAGAGGTTAAAGTTAAAGATGGGAGAGTTATCTAAATAAAAAAACCTCTGCAAAATTGCAGAGGTTTCAAAATCATTTATTCTAAGGTCAGAATGGCTTTAATTGATTTCCAGTTGTTCTTTCACCCTTCAGTGTTGCAGCAAGTTTTAATGCTTCATAAGCATTTACCACGCCACCGCTTTTTGATATTTCAGAAAGCTTTACTTTTTTATCTGAACCAGGTACGGTCACATCATTAGCCGGAGCCACTGCAGAATTTTCAATTACATACTTTACCTGCTCAGCGCTTAGATTAGGATAGTACTCAAGTATCAATGCCGCAACACCAGCAACAACCGGTGAAGCCATACTTGTTCCTTGTGCATTTCCATACGTATTGCCACCGGGAATGGTAGAATATATCTTCATACCTGGTGCAAATACATCCACCTCATTTTTTCCATAGTTTGAGAATCCAGCTGCCAAAGAATTGTATTTAACGCCTTCAGGGCTTACCTGATCGATTGAAAGATCACCGCTTGCTCCAACAGTTATCCAATTGCTGGCTCGTTTTTTATCTTCCTGGTAAACAGGATTAGGAAAATTCCAAAGTGTATCAACATTTTTTGAATCATTTCCTGCAGCATGTACCAGCAATACACCTTTTGATTTTGCATACTCAACAGCTTCATCTACCCATTTTTTCTCAGGAGAAAAGCTTTTGCCAAAACTCATATTGATAACCTGTGCGCCGTTATCAACTGCATAACGAATAGCAAGTGCAATATCTTTATCATGCTCATCACCGTCAGGTACGGCACGCACTGTCATAATTTTCACATTGTCTGCAACACCATCGATCCCGATCTTATTTTTTCTTTTCGCCCCGATGATACCAGAAACGTGAGTGCCATGAAAAGCCGCTTTGTTATCAACAAAGACATTATTGTTGCCGTAATATTTATCGTTGATATCTTTGTAATTATCTTTTACGATATCATCACGATAATTTTTGGGAGTGATTTCTTTTGCGTCAGCCTTCCTCTGTTCGCCATCAACAAAATCTTTAAATCCCCCCATGAATTCTTTATTGGTAATTTCCAACGCTTCGTTTGCTTTCATCAAACCGTATAATGCGTTTTTTGCATTCATCGCTTTCAGATCATTCAATTCTGCTTTTTCAAGTTCTTTACCGGTAAATTCCTTTTTGCCTAAAGCTATTTGTAAAATGCTATCGCTTTTTGCAAGATTCTCGTAGGCTACTTTTAAAATTGCAATGTCGATTTCCGGCCCATCGGATGCGCCATACATTTCTTCTCTTGCTTTGCTCCACATTTCATATTCGGCAGCTTCTTCTTTTGAAAGCTTTGCGGGATCGATTTCCTTATCCTCATATTTACTTTTAAATGCATGATAAACCCTGTCTCTTTCGTATGAATCAACAGTTACATTCCTTCCATCTTTACCACCAATAAAATTCCAACCGTAGATATCATCTACATAACCGTTCTTATCATCATCAATTCCATTACCTGGAATTTCTTTTGGATTACGCCATAAAATTTCTTTCAGGTCTTCATGCAATGTATCAACACCGGAATCAATAACAGCCACTAAAACTGTTTTGCTCTTCTTTCCTTTTACGAATTGGTATGCTTTATCCAGGCTGATACCATTCACACCGCTTTCTTTAAGGTCCTGCAAATACCATCCGTTAGGCAGGGGTTCCTTAGCACTTGTCTGAGCAAAAGTGGTTGTGCTAACCAAAGCCAGGGCGATCATCACAAAACCGTTTAAGATTCTATTCATTTTTTGATTGATTTTAAATACAAAGATTAAAAAAGGAGCAAAATTAAGTAAACCATCCATACTATTTTAGTAAACTCTCACAGAGTATGAGCTTTGTATGACAATAAAAGAGCCAAAAGAAAACCTCCCGGTTGCATCAGGAGGTTTTTTAACTCTTTAATTATTTCTCAAATTGAGTTCAACCCTTCGGTTAAGTGCTTTTTCCTGTTCAGTCTTGCCTTCATTAAGAGGCTTGGTTGGACCAAATCCCTGAGAAGTTAATCTTGATGGGTCAACACCCTTTTTAATAAGGTAATTCTTCACCGTTTCGGCTCTTTCCTTGGACAGTCTCATGTTTGTATTAAAATTGCCGTCATTGCTTGTATGACCTTCAATGTCAATTTTTAAATCAGTTTCTTTTGACAACAATTCAGCTACTTCATTTAGTACTTTTTCGGACGCTGGTAAAAGAGCTGCTTTCGCATAAGCAAACTGGATCTTCCTGGCTGCAAATTCAACTTTCTGTACGATTTCTTTCTTGATCTCTGGACAGCCGTTATTTTCTTTAAGGCCTGGTTCATTTATACATTTGTCTTCTTCGTCATTCACTCCATCAGCATCAGTATCAGGAACCGGGCAACCACTATAACGGGCGACACCCTGCACAATTGGACATTTATCCTCTTCATCATTGATCGCATCTTTATCTGTATCAGGAATAGGGCAACCTTCATATTTCGCAAGACCTGGTACAGTCACGCACTTATCTTTATCGTCAGTGACGCCATCACCATCAGTATCTGGAATTGGACATCCATTATAAAGAGCAATGCCAGGTACTGTTGGACATTTATCAACTTTATTTGCGATACCATCAGCATCGATATCAGGACAACCATTTGTAACAAGTGGGCCAGGCTCTGTGACACAAGAATCTTCTTTGTCAATTATACCATCACCGTCGGTGTCCTTTGGTTTATCTTCCAATGAAACAGGTTTGCCAATAAAAATACCAAGCGTAACACCGTATACTTGGTTCTTGAAACTTCCGTCATAAGTAGCTGTATACATATCGGTAAGTCCACGGCTGAAATTACCAGCAATAAAAACTCCACCGAACTCAATACCGGCAGTTCCATTTACACCAAGATCAAATGTTTTATATTTCCCCGGACCCTCTCCAATAGGCAGATCAGTAGTTTCTTCCGTTTCAAATTTTCCAGTTTTTAAATATGTTTCTTTTTTCTCAAGGCCATTATAGAAAAAAGAAAGATATGGACCTCCACCTAAAAAGAATTTGGTTTTACCGCCTAATGGAATTTTATAAACAAGATTTAAAGGGATGTCAATATAGTTGATAAATTGTTTTGCATCTATGCTGAAGTAATTATAAACTGCAGTATCGTAATTGCTATAGAATTTTCTTCCCTTATTATAAAACATAACCCCTGGCTGTGCATAGAATTTTGATTTCACTCCAAGTTGCAGATCGGCGATAAAACCAAAATGAGCGCCGGTACGATTACTATAACCGCCTTCAATTTCTGACCAGTTAGGAAGTTCATTTGTTTCTACAATAGTGGAGGAATGTGCGCCGCCAGCAATGGCAATTCTTAATTGGGCATTTGAAATTTGCCAAAAAACAAGCAGCATTGCTGCAAGAAGTAAAATTCTTTTCATCGGATGATTTTTCAGAGATATTGATTGATATTCAACGTACAAAGGTTGAAATTATTTCGCAGATATCATAGCATTTTGCGAATACAAGGGGTTTGCTCTTAAATATCAAACTTAATACCTTGTGCCAGCGGAAGATTATTGCTGAAATTGATCGTATTCGTTTGCCGGCGCATATAATTTTTCCAGGCGTCACTGCCACTTTCACGACCGCCACCGGTTTCTTTTTCGCCCCCAAATGCGCCGCTGATCTCTGCACCACTAGTGCCTATGTTGACGTTGGCAATACCGCAATCGCTTCCCGAAACAGAAAGGAATTGTTCTGCTTCGCGAAGGTTCAAGGTCATGATGGCAGATGAAAGACCTTGCGGCACTCCATTTTGAATTGCAATTGCATCATCAACCGTTTTATATTTTAATAAATAAAGAATAGGAGCAAAAGTTTCGTGTTGTACAATTTTATAGTTTGGTTTCACTTCAGCAATACATGGTTTTACATAACAACCACTTTCAAAACCATCACCGCTCAATTTGCCACTTTCAACAATAAATTTTCCACCTTCTTTTTTACATTCTTCAATTGATGCCTCATACATTTTCACCGCATCCTTATCGATCAATGGACCTACATGATTATTTTCATCTAAAGGATTTCCTATTCGCAATTGCGAATAAGCAGCAACTAATTTTTGTTTTACTTTTTCATAAACATCATCATGAATGATCAGTCGCCTCGTACTTGTGCAACGTTGTCCTGCCGTGCCAACTGCTCCAAACAAAGCGCCACGTATCGCCATATCTATATCTGCATCTTTTGAAATAATGATCGCATTGTTTCCTCCAAGTTCCAATAATGCTCTTCCAAGTCTTGCACCAACTGCAGCACCAACTGCTTTTCCCATTCTTGTAGAACCAGTTGCTGATAAAAGTGGAATTCTTGAATCATTTGCCATCCATTCACCAACATCACGACCCCCAATTATTAATGAACAAACACCTTCAGGAACATTATTCTTTGCAAACACTTCTGAAATAATATGCTGACATGCGATCCCGCAAAGCGGAGTCTTTTCTGAAGGCTTCCAAATACAAACATCACCGCACACTAATGCAAGCATATTATTCCAACTCCATACTGCAACAGGAAAATTAAATGCAGAAATGATTCCAACGATCCCTAATGGGTGCCATTGTTCGTACATGCGATGACCCGGTCTCTCACTATGCATACTTAATCCATATAGCTGTCTTGATAAACCAACTGCAAAATCACAGATGTCGATCATTTCCTGTACTTCTCCATAACCTTCCTGCAAACTTTTACCCATTTCATAAGAAACAAGTTTACCTAATGGCTCTTTATATTTTCGTAAGGCTTCACCAACTTGTCTTACAACTTCTCCTCTTTGAGGCGCCGGCATCAATCTCCATTGCTTAAATGCAGATTCAGCAGTTTGGATTATTTTTTCATAGCTTTCATTATCAGCGGCAGTCACCGAGCCAATCAGTTTCCCATCAACAGGAGAATAGGAATCTGTTTTTTCACCAATAGACTTTATCCATTTGCTACCTGTACTTACACCATTATTGTTAGATTCTACATGCAATGCTTTTAGAAAATCCATTTGTATTATTTAGAATGCAAAAATACAGATGAACGATCATAACCAAGATGAGAAAACAACAATGTTGTTCAACGCAATCGAAAAAAAATTTAAAAAACAATTATATGTGTGGCCCAGATTGATTGAGTTTTTCCTGTGGTAGACTGAGAAAAAGGATCATTTTGAGTTGATCCACTGCTACCACTACGAATAGGTGGAGTAGGTGGGGGTCTGCTTCCGGCAGGAACTGCTACGAGTCTAGATGTAGTAGATAATGGTTGAGCCGTGTTGCTACTGGGTTGAGCCGTGTTGCTACTGGTCATTCTATTTTCTTCGATTTTCCACCCAATGCTGATTTTCTTATTATTCAATTCGGACAAATCCGCTTCGATAATTTTCAATGGTATATTGTATTCAATATGTAAAATAGAAGAACTGTCCCATCCAATTGCAATATTTGCAGTTCCTTCCGTTTTTATGTTTTGTATAAAAGGTTCTGCATTACTAAAACCAAAAAGTTTCATGTTTTCTGTACTTGAAATGTTTTCCATTCTTACCGGAAACGCAATTCCCTTGTTTTCTTTTTTCTTGCCCTTCGTATCTATATAAAGGCTCATTCCTTCTTGCATTATCTTTTTTTGAATACTCCTGTCAGGAATATTGACTGCAATGAATAAGGTTTGGTTATCGTTGTCAATGGCATATTCCATTTTCGTTGCCTTATCGGTTGTAAATTTTTCTGTCGGCCATTCTGCTGTATTACCATCGAGTAAATGAGTAATAATCGTTGTGTCCGTTTGAAATGTTGATGAAAATTCAATATCAGAGTAATTAGAATTTGCCAATATGCTAATTACAGGAAGTAAAAAAAATATTCTCATGGTAATTAGGTTTTGTATCCTAAGATACGAAACCTAATAATCAATATTGCTCCGATTCATTAGGAAAAGACTTCCCCTTTACATCACTGATATATTGCTGAACCGCCGTAGTAATCTGTTCGCTTAAATTCAAATATTGACGAAGAAACCGGGGTTTAAATTCTGTATTAATGCCAAGCATATCATGCATTACCAGCACCTGGCCATCGCAATGCATTCCGGCACCGATACCTATAGTAGGAATATGTAAGCTTTCGGTTACTTCTTTTGCAAGTTCTGCGGGTATTTTTTCAAGCACAATGCCGAAGCAACCGGCTTTTTCCAAAAGTTTTGCATCACGTCGTAATTTATTTGCCTCATCCACTTCTTTTGCACGAACTGTATATGTTCCGAATTTATAAATTGACTGTGGCGTTAAACCCAAATGTCCCATCACCGGTATTCCTGCAGAAACAATTCTTTTTACTGAATCAACCACCTCTTCACCCCCTTCCAATTTTATTGAATGGGCCCCGGTTTCTTTCATAATACGAATTGCAGAAGCAAGTGCAATATCAGAATTGGACTGATAGGAGCCAAAAGGAAGATCAACAACAACAAGGCAACGGTTAACTCCGCGAATGACAGCTGAAGCATGGTAGATCATATGATCAAGAGTAACTGGAAGTGTTGTTTCGTGTCCCGCCATTACATTGGAAGCTGAATCACCAACAAGAATAATATCAATCCCGGCATTATCAATAATTCTTGCAAAAGAAAAATCGTAGGCTGTTAGCATACTGATCTTTTCTCCAGCCGTTTTCATCTTCTGAAGAGTATTTGTTGTTACTTTTTTTACTTCCTTATTTACAGGCATAGAACCGGGATTTAAATGCTCTCTTACTTGAAAAACCCAATGTGTAAAGTTATATCCAGTTTTCCTCACTAATCCTGAAAAATCATGTCAATCGTGGTTCTCTCACCTCTTCATACAATGTATGGATCAATCCATCAGCCAATCCGATCTTGGGGATATAGATTTCTTCTGTATCGGCCCAGCGCATTACATTAATATAAATAAGCAGGGCAGGAACGATCACATCAGCACGGTCCTCACGCAAATGATAAAGGGTCATTCTTTGATTAACTGATAAATTACTAAACTCTTTAAAATAATCTCTCAATAGATCAAGTTGCAAGGGTTTTCCTTCTTTTCTTTTTGACAGAGAAAATATTTTATTGATGTTCCCGCCAGAACCAATTGCAGTTACATGATGATAGCCTTTTGTTTTTTGTCTAATAAATTCTTTCATCTCATCCCACATTGCTTCGCTGACCTGGTTTTTCAGTAACCGGATCGTACCGATATTGAATGATTCTTTAAAAACAAGTTTGCCATCTGTGAAAAAAGTAAGCTCAGTGCTGCCGCCTCCAACATCTATATAGAGATAAGATTCTTCTTTAGTCATATTTTCTGCTATATGATTTTCATAGATCAATGAAGCTTCTTCCTGTCCTGAAATGATCTTTATTTCTATACCGGTTTCAACTTTCACTTTACGGATAATTTCTGCACCGTTCGCAGCATCACGCATAGCAGAAGTGGCGCAAGCTTTCACATGTTTTACCTCATATACATCCAGAAGTAGCTTATAGCTCTTCATAGTTTTGATCACCTTTTCAACTTTATTAGGAGGGATCTCACCTTTATCAAAAACTTCAAAGCCTAGCCGCAATGGGGCACGAACAAGTGCTGCCTTGATAAATTCGGGGTTACCCTGTGGTCCTATTATTACATCGGAAATAAGTAGTCTTGCTGCGTTGCTTCCAATATCAATTGCTGCCAGTCTCAACGTTTACGGGTGTTTGGGTTTTTTTGTAAAGATATTTATAGGTCTCAACCTGGCTGCGGATCTTTTTTCTACCAGTGTTAATATACTCATTGCTTAGCTCATTATTCAGTCGCCTTGCTTTTACATTATCGTTTAGTTGTATTTCGAGTATGTCTTTTATTTCCTGCTTAATTTGCTCATCATTGATAAGGCAACTTGCTTCTACACGATGATCAAGATTCCTAACCATCCAGTCAGCCGAAGATATATAAACTTTCTCTTTACCATTATTATGAAATACCCACACCCGGGCATGTTCCAGGTATTCGTCAACAATGCTGATAGCATTTACCGGCTTCAAATATTTTTTACTTTCGGAACGCATGCAAAAAATTCCACGAACAATTAAATTCAACTCAACGCCGACTTTTGCTGCTTCATTCAGTTTCATTATAAGTGATTCATCAGAGAGTGAATTCATCTTAAGTGTCATCGATGCCGGCTTTCCATTCTTTGCATGCTTTATTTCGTTTTCAATATGTTCAAATATTTTTGTACGCAAAATTTCCGGGCTTGGGATTACTACCGTACAATCTTTTAAATATTGAGTTCCGAGTCTTGGGGTTTCAAGGAAATTAAATATCCTGTTTATATCGGTCATTATTTCTTTATTGCTTGTAAGCAAACAATGATCCGCATATATTCTTGCAGTGCGTTCATTAAGATTACCGGTGCTTACAAAACCGTATTGTACTGTTTTTTCATTCACTCTTTTTTTTATCAAACAAATTTTTGCATGAATTTTCATATCCGGAACTCCGATCAATACTCTTGCGCCTTCTTCTTCAAGACGTACCTTCCATTCAAGGTTTGCTTCCTCATCAAACCTTGCTCTCAGTTCAAGTAATACGGTTACTTGTTTACCATTACGAACAGCATTTATCAATGCATTCATGATCTTCGATTGCGATGCGAGCCTGTAGCCAGTAATTTTTATTGTAGTTACATCCGGATCAATAGCAGCTTCACGTAACAGGTCGATCAATGGACTAAATGAATGATAAGGAAAATGAAGCATCAGGTCATTTTTCATTACCACATCTGTTACTCTTTCCCCTTCTTGCAATAATGGATGATCAAATGGTTTTCGTCGCTGGCCTTTTACTTTAAAAATATGTTCAGGAAATTCCATGAAGTTGCGGAAATTATGAATACGGCCGCCAGGGATCAGGTTGTCTCTTTTCGAAAGATTTAATCTTCGGATAAGATATTCCAGCATACCCGGGTCCATTTCACGATCATAAACAAAACGAACTGGTTTTCCTTTTTTTCGGTTCTTTAATGCTTTTTCTAATTTTTGAATAATTGAAGTATGTATATCATTGTCGATGTCTATCTCCGCATCACGGGTTACTTTAAAAATATAAGATGAATACTGATCGTAACCGAAAAAAGAAAATATCTCCGGCAGATTAAATCGAATGACATCTTCTAAAAGAATAATGTGATGTTCATCGGGTCGGGGAGAAGGAAGCAATACAAACCGGGTTAGTTCCCTTGGAATCTCGATCAGTGCATATTTTCTTTTTAAAGCACTCTCCTTTTTCCACATAACGACCGCGAGATAAATTGACTTATCACGAAGTGAAGGAAAATTTGGGATACTCTCTATCATTAACGGAATGATGTTGGTGCTCACTTCATCTTCATAATACCTGGTAACAAACTCCTGCTGTTCTTTATTCAGCTCATTTTCCTTTACTATAAATATTTTTTCATTTTTCAGCTCAGCAAAAATATTTTCCCAAATGCGGTTAAATTCACTTTGCTGATTAAGCACCGTCATTTGAATATCATCCAGTATTTCCTGTGCATTGTTTTCAAGATGCATTTTTGATTTTTCACCAACACTTACCATTCTGCGAAGTGTGGCTACCCGTACACGAAAAAATTCATCCAGGTTATTGGAAAATATCCCAAGAAAACGAATTCTTTCTCTTAATGGAACCGTTGAGTCTGCTGCTTCCTGTAATACTCTTCCGTTAAATGAAAGCCAGCTAACATCCCTGAAAATTGTCTTGTTTTTTTTCTCCGAAGTCATAATGATTATATCTTATTCTATAAGGATAAAATTAAGGAAGTGACAGGATGAAAAATATTAATTTTTGGATAGAATATCAGTTTGCAACTCTTGCTGAGAATTTGAAAGAATGATTTTCTTTTTGTTGTATCTCGAGATCAATCCGAAACAGATCATGCCCCCTAAAAGAATAATCGCTGTTTGTGCTGCCCACATCAATGTTCCGGACGCAATTCCGGTTGTTTCGGGATCAAGACCATATAACCCTAGTAATTGAGCAATAAGTACAGGATATGCACCAATACCTCCCGGGGTTAAAATAATACCTACGGTTCCAACAACCAGCGTTGCAAGTCCACCTGGCAAACCAAGATATTGTGTTTCTTTTAATGCATAAAGACCAGCAGTGGAGGCAAACCAATACATTGTCCAGATCAATATGCTGTGAAAAATAAACCAGCCTTTATGCTCCAGGTTATTGATACTTGAAAGACCGTGTATAATATTTTTGATCGATTTTTTTATACGTGCAATGATATCAATATGACCGAACCGTTTCAAAACAATATAAAACAGGATAAAAAATAAAACGAACCCGCCTAATGCTATCACTAATTTTTTTGTTGAAAGATGTCCTGTTTTATCATAGAAGAATTCTTTGGCTAAACTTCTCATCATCTCACCAAAAATATCACCCTCGACTATAAGTGCTGAAATAAAAACTATAATAAGACAAACAAGATCGACCGCTCGTTCAATAAGAATTGTACCAATTAATTTGTCAACTCTAATTTTTTCATATCGAGCCAATAAAGTGCATTTAAAAACTTCGCCTAGCCTTGGCGCCCCTGAATTTACAAGATAACCGATCATGACAGCAGCGAATACATTAAAAGTAGAAGGCTTATAACCCAACGGCTCCATTAAAAGTTTCCAACGAATAGCCCTGCTATAATGTGCGATCATTAAAAAAAGTATAACCGGCAAAATGACCCATTTGCGGCCACTGGCAACAGCATTCTTGATTTGCTCCCATTTTTCATATGTAAGATGTCGTACTGACAGCCAGACGAAAAAACCCCCAAGAGCTATGAAGAAAAGATATTTTAAAACTGTAAGAAATTTTGCTTTCATAAGATTGCCATCAACTAGAGTTTATTACCTTCTTTTGGAAATACGATCCACGGTTTGAACTTTTTCGCTTCCTCAAAATCCATCGAAGCATAAGATATAATAACAACTACATCACCCACCATCCCTCTCCTGGCAGCTGGTCCATTCAGACAACAAATACCCGAACCTCTTTTTCCGCGGATCACATACGTTTCTAATCTTTCACCATTATTTACATTTACCACCTGCACTTTTTCATTTTCGATAATATTCGCCGCTTCTACCAGGTCTTCATCAATTGTAATACTTCCAACATAATTCAGATTTGCCTCTGTGATCACTGCCCTGTGTATCTTAGACTTTAATACTTCAATTTGCATATAAACAAAAATACATTATTGAGGTTAAAGGAAATGTTATGGATCGATGACCATGTTATCTATTAACCTCACGTTATTAAGAAATGCTGCAGCCAATACAACAACTTTTTGTTTGCCGTTCCAATTCTCAATTAACTCAAGTGTATCAGCATTTGCTATTTCTACATAATCGATCAAAAATCCTTTTTGTAAAAGCATTTCCTTTGCTTCTTCTTTAATTTTTTTTGTGTCTCCTGCTTTTAAATTCTCCTTAATATATCGCAAGGCTTTGGAAATAGTTGACGCATTTTTTCTATCACCGGGAAGTAACCGGGTGTTGCGGCTGCT
>DATDCP010000070.1:0-4112 GCA_036524255.1 Chitinophagaceae bacterium | reverse complement strand
TGGCACCCTCCCATTGCTGCAGATAATGTGGCGCCTTTTTTAAATATGCTACCAATTTCAGAAGCGGTTAATAAAAACCGGATGATCTTATCATCATTATTGCCGTCTCCAAAAACAATATAATAATGTAGCACTGCAGGTATTACTCCGGCCGCACCATTCGTTGGTGCTGTTACAACTCTTCCGAATGAAGCATTCTCTTCATTTACCGCCAATGCAAAACAACTTACCCAATCAAGTGTGTATTTAAATGAATTACCACCGGCTCTTATTGTAGCAATCCAACTTTGATAGTCATTGTATTTTTTACCTCCCAATAATTTTTTATTTAGTTCAGCGGCACGGCGTTTTACATTTAAACCTCCCGGCAATATTCCTTCAGTATGACAGCCACGGTAAATGCATTCACTCATCACCTTCCAGATCTTTAATAGACCATCACGGGTTTGTTTTTCAGGTCGCCATGCATTTTCATTTTCCATTACCACTTCACTGATTGACATTCCTGTTTTCATACACCAGTGTAAAATATCATTGGATGTATTTATTGGAAATGGCAATTGTATCTCACCATTAGAAGATCTTTTCTCTCCTTCTTTTACAACAAATCCACCGCCAATGCTGTAGTAAGTTTCTGAAATAGCCTCACCATTTTTACAATCTGCTAAAAATGTAACTGCATTTGGATGAAATGGCAACGATTCACTGTACAAAAATTCTATATCTTCTCTTGGATCAAATTGAACTTCATGTAAACCTCCAAGCACTAATTCTTTCATAGCAGCAATATCCGCAATACGGCTATTGATAGATCGTACATCAAATGTTACAGGATCTTCACCACAAAGTCCTAATTGTATTGCTATATCAGTACCATGCCCTTTCCCTGTTTTTGCCAACGAGCCATACAACAACACACGAACGGCATTGACTTGCTGTAACAAATTTCTATCTGTTATGCTTTGTACAAATTTTTGCGCTGCACGCCATGGTCCCAATGTATGCGAACTGGAAGGCCCTACTCCTATTTTTAAAATATCAAAAACTGATATGGCTTCGTATGACAAGTTGTAAGATTAAGTTTGAGATTTTGATTTTGAACGGCTCAATAGTTCCTTGTATTTCTGCTCATGTTTTTCCCATTTCACTTTTACTGAAAATACTGAAATAAAGACCACAATGGCCAATACAGCTATTAATAACACTATGATCAATGATTTGAAGGAAGGATAGGTTTTCGTGATCGATGTAACCCTTTTGTCCCAGCCGGAAACAAAGTTTAGAAACATGGCTACAGCAAATAAAACCCCAAATGGCAAGCCGATCGCTATTTGTTTAAAAAACCTTTTTTGCTTGTTGCGGTTCTCTTCCCAGTATTTAATGAAATCCTGCTCTTCTTTTGAAAACATGAGCAAAATTACAAAGCGATCACAGCAACTTGCCAAAGCGAGATAAAAATTATTATCTTGTAGCCAGTTAAAATCAAATATCTTGAAAATATCGCCACTATTAGCCCAGTTCCTTATTAACAACAAACAACTCAGTCTTGCCGGTCTTGGAAGATTTACCCTTAATGATTCAGGTGAAATAGCTTTTCAGCACGAGGCTTCTGTTAAAGAAGATCCCGAATTAGTGATCTTTATTGCGGAAAATACGGGCAAAATGAAAAGTCTTGTTGCCAGTGACCTGGATTCGAATCTTGAACTTGCCCGCCAGTTCCTGAATATAGGAAAGCCTTATTTATTTGAAGGTATTGGAACACTTTCAAAAAATAAGTATGGCACAATTGAATTTGTCCAGGGCAACATTTCACAAGAGAAAAACAAAGAAAATGCCGGCGATGGTCGTGACAAGACATCTACAACAGAAAACTCATTTACTGACTATGAAGAGATGTTTTCTCCCAAAAAACCAGGAACTCCCGCAACAAAAAGAATAGTGACCTGGCTTGTCGCAATTGCCGGGCTTTCACTCGCTGTTTTTGGTGGCTATATTGTTTATACAAAAACAAAAAACAAGAAAGAGCCCGTAGTAATAAAAGAAGAAATTCAACCCGTTATTACAAATGATACATTATCCAAAAAGGCAGATTCAATTCCACCAGTAACAAAACCGGTTGATACGTCCGGGATGTATCGTTTTGTAATAGAAAAAGCAGCCAGGCAAAGAGCATTCTTCCGTTACAATTATCTAAAGGAAAACCTCATTGATGTGAAAATGGACACTAAAGATTCAGTCCTATTTAATCTATACTTCTTATTGCACGCCACACCAGCAGACACTGCCAAAAAAAGAGACTCGCTTCAACGGCTATATAGTACAAGGGGTAAAACTGTTGTTGAACTCAACTAATTTTTGAGAAATCTTCCATTACCTATTGACTTTCTGATAAATAATTCCTAACCTTGTCTCCCCTTCGAAAAACCTCCAATACCGACTATTACTTACCATCCCCTTATTTCTGAGATTCTCCGTCGCCCCAAAAACTTTCCGCATCCTGTTTTTCTTTTCTGATTAGTAAACTAACGGCAATTATGAAAATCGCACTGCACTTTCGTGCTTTCCTCGAAAGACATAACTATTTACAACTCCCTCAAATTGGAAAATTTGAAGTAGTCGGAGAAAATCCTGCGGCAGCAGAAAATGGTCATTCAAAAAAATGGATCAATTTCCTGTCCGATCAAAATCAAACAACCGATCCTGAACTGGTGGATTTTATTTCCAAAAACATGAAGGTAGAAAGTAACATTACTGCCTCCGATCTTATTTGTTTTATTAGCACTACAAAGGAAATGCTGATACTCGGTTTTGAAGTGGAGATCCCTGGTATTGGTTATCTACATTTTGAACCCGGAAATGTTCTAAGATTTTCAGGAAAAAATATTTATAAAAAAACGATCCAGAAAGGCTGGAAGCGAATTCCGGCTGGCATGTCTTCATCTTTCTGGCTGTAACTATTGCTTGCTATATGAACACCAGGGCTGTTACAATTTGTGGCAGCCCTTTTTAATTTAATTTTAGATTATCCGTTTGACTCAACCATATCGATATTCTTACCACATAGGAACATAGAAACATAGTTTCACACATAGATCTCTATGTGTTTCTTCCCTATTGTGTCCTATGTGTCTATGTGGTTTCATTTCAAGGTTACCATATGTGGGCAGTCTCTATTAATTTTTATAAGTACTTAAATAACTTTTTATCAATCTTCCCCACTCCTTAATATCTGATTCCATCCAATTACCATTTGATGCAGCTGATCTTTCAAGTACTGAACAAGTTTCATTTTTATCCGCTACTGACCACCCGATCCAGCTTAATTTTCTCTCATCCATCCATCTGACAAATGCTTCCCATTCATTATTACCTAGTGGCCCATCTCCTGTTGCTTCCATGCCAGCACATTCTGAGATAAAAACAGGTAATCCTTTTTTGATCGCCACATCTGTACGATCACGTAACCACTTCTTGTGTGTTCCTGCATAAAAATGCATTGTGTACATCAGGTTATCATATCCAAGTATAGGATCTGCCGCAGCCACATGAACATCCTGGCTCCAATGCGGTGAGCCAACTAAAATAATATTATCAGGATCATTTGCCCGGATCGCTTTTATCACTGCTTCAGAATATGCTTTTACTTCAGGCCATGTTTCATGATCGGGCTCATTATATATCTCATAGATGACATGAACATATTTTCCGTATTGCTTTGATATCATTGAGAAGAATTCCACCGCTTCTTTCTGATGTATATTATGATCATGCCAGTCAATGATCACATAAACATTTTCCTTGATGGATGCATCAATTACATTTTTTATCAATGTTATTGATCGCTCCGGGCTTTTTATATAGCCACTGTCAGGTTCTACTCCCATGGCAGCACGAACAACAGTGCAATTCCATTTTGTGGCCAGTTCATGTACCGCACCTGCATTATAAAATCGTGGCCACCAATTATGCCAGCCAAAACTCATACCGTGCAAGACCACATCATTCCCTTTCGCATCAACCAATGCTGTTCCCTTTACTTTTAATTGTCCATGTAGCTTTACAATTTGTGAATTGGAAGTAAAAAAGATTGTTATCAAAAAGAAGATACTAAA
>DATDCP010000069.1:0-11912 GCA_036524255.1 Chitinophagaceae bacterium | reverse complement strand
GAGTTAGAAAAATACATTGCCAAAACAGTTCCTACATATGCACAGGAAAAATATAATCGCAAGCAAAATCCTTTTTTATGTTGTGATGAGGGTAAAAAGAAAGTGATCTCGAAAGTTGATACTGCGTTTTTAAAAAAATGGATCGCTACAAAAAAAAGGACTGGACAAATACGAAGAACAGAAGGCGTGCAAAAACATGGCGGCACTGCTGCTTTGCGTGGTTTTAAATTGAGTGGTGATCAAAATATTCTTTATAATATATCAGATACGGCTATCCTTGACCTTTATAATTCTTTTAACCAGGCATTAAAAGATTTTAATTTAACGGGTAATGGAAATTCTGCTGAAGAGCTTTACCAGCAATTGAATAAACTGGCGCCAACCAGCACTTATACAGTTGATGCAAAACTTAGTTTAGCAACCGAGTATATAAATTTAGCACAAAGCAAGATCAATCTTTATCTCGAAGGCCGTGATGTTTCCGCCATTCAGCGTATACGTTCGCAACTTGACGCAGATGACAAATCAGATGAGATAACGAATAGTCTCGACCGGATGGAAAAAGTTGCCCGACAGGATTTTTCTGAAGTAGGGGATATGCTGGAAAGAGCCATTGAATACGCTGAAGTGGATGATGAAAATTTCAGAAAAAAATTGGTAGCAAAAAGATTTTTCTTTAAAGCGCAGGGCTATTTTGATAAAGGATCAAGCACTACCGGACTTCGGTTGGCGATACAAGATGCAATGCAGGCTTATAGAGCAGACCCTACCGCCGCTTATATTTTGAATACACTTGCCTCATTGCAATTGGATAATAACAAACCTGACAGTGCCATTTATTTTGGCAGGTTAGCATCAGTACGTGCCCCGCTTTGGCGTTACCCTTACATGAATATTGCCAATGCATTTATTAAAAAGAATAATCAGGATTCTGCATTGGTTTATTTTAAAAAAGCATTAGCAGTGGATGATTCAAGAGCCGATGCTTACGTTGATCTTGGTTATTTTTATTTCCAGCAACGAAACCTTGATTCTGCAAAAGTTTATTATGAAAAAGCATTACTGCTTGATCCGAAAAATGCACCTGCAAATAATAATATGGGTTGGTTGTTGCGTGAATCAAGGCAGTTTGACCAGGCCCTGATCTATTTCAGAAGAAGTCTCGCATCTGATCCTACATTTTTTAATGCATACAACGGTATCAGTCGTGTCTTCACAGACCTGAGAATGTATGATTCGGCCCGTGCCTATTATCAAAAAGCACAGAAAAATTATCCCGATAAATTGATCACTTCAAATTATCTCGGGCAATTTTACCAGGAGATCAACCAGGTTGACTCAGCCCGTGCATATTATGTGCAGGCCGCCGTGTATGATCCAAGTTATGATGCGCCTTTTATTAATCTTGGTAGATTATATACGCAGACAAAGCAATATGACTCCGCAACATATTATTATCGTAAAGCGCTTGATCTTAATAGTAAAAATTTCCGGGGCTATAATCAGTTGGGTTTGATGTTCACGGAAATGAAAAATTATGACTCAGCTTTTTATTATTATAAAAAAGGGCTGGAACTAAACCCCGATAACAGTATTGTATTAAACAATATGGGGCTTTCTTATTATTACGCCGATAAACTTGACTCGGCCGCCGTATATTTTCAAAAAATAATGAGAATGGATCCTGATAATCCATATGCGGCCAATAACCTTGGTCTAGTTTATCATAAAATGAAAAAAATGGATTCCGCCATGTTTTATTATACTAAAGCAATGGCGCTGAAAAAGGATATGCCTTCTGCACAGGGTAATATTGGAAGATTGTTATATGAGACCAAAGATTATGAGGGAGCAAAATATTATTTAAGAAATCTTGTAGAAGCACACCCTGATAATATGCAGGCTTTATCAAATCTTGAACAAGTGTTCAAACAAACAGACCAATTTGATTCAGCTGTTTATTATTACAACCGTTCATTGCAAAAAGGTGTTGTCAATTCTTCTATGTACAATAATCTTGGTCGTTTATATTTCACTGATGAAAAATATGATGAAGCCGCAAGATGGTATAATAAGGCTATTCAATATGATCCTAAAAATGCGATGGGCTATTATAACCTGGGTACTGTTTATGCAAATCTTCAGCATTCTGACTCTGCGGTTGTTATGTACAAAAAGGCATTGGCGCTTGAACCAAAATATTTTAATGCCAACCTGTATCTTGGCGTGGCCTATCATGATCTGAAGCAATACGATTCTGCGATCGCTTATACCACGAAGGCCATTCTTATTAGTCCAAAAGAAAATCTTCCTTATTATTATTTAGCAGAGAGTTTTGCAAAAAATAATAAGCCGGAAGATGCATTGCGTTATTTAGAGCAGGCTTTACAAAGAGGGTATAATCTTTACGAGTATATTATTGTAAATCCTGATTTTGACAGCATTCGCAAATACCCTTCCTATAAAGCAATGATGAAAAAATATTTCCCTAAGAAATATAACCCGGCGGACGATGAATAACCCTTTCCTTACTGCAGTTGCTTTTTAATTAGTAATTTTCTTTTGTAAATCTATTGTTATGAGAAGAATTGCATGCATTCTTTTTACCAGCCTTTTAAGTATTTATGTATTGGCCCAGGTGCATAAGGCACCTGAAGTATTGGATGGAGATGGCCCGTGGCCACAATTAATTATTCGGGGAGTTACTTTGATCAATAGCACAGGTGCACCACCTGTTGGCCCGGTTGATATCGTTGTTGAGAAGAACAGGATCATGCAAATTTCCAATGTTGGTAACCCGGGATTACCGATAAATAATGATGGAAGACCAAAGTTGAAGGAAGGTGGAAAAGAATTGAATTGCGAAGGAATGTTCTTGCTTCCTGGTTTTATTGATATGCATGGTCATATTGGCGGCGCTGCGCAAGGTACACCAGCAGAATATGTTTTTAAACTTTGGATGGCGCATGGCATTACCACTATCCGTGATCCGAGTTGCGGCAATGGACTTAATTGGGTGTTGGATCACAAAAAACTAAGTGCTGAAAATAAAATTACTGCCCCAAGGATCTTTGCCTACACATCGTTTGGACAGGGAGCTAAACAAGCTCTTATTACACCTGAACTGGCAATAGAGTGGGTGAGAGAAAATGCAAAAAAAGGCGCTGACGGAATAAAATTTTTTGGCGCTGCACCGCAAATAATGGACGCCGCTATTCGTGAAAATAAAAAACTTGGATTGCGCAGTTGTTGTCACCATGCACAGATGAGTGTGGCGCAATGGAACGTGTTGAATTCAGCAAAAGCGGGTTTGACATCGATGGAACACTGGTATGGTTTACCCGAAGCTTTGTTTACAGATAAAACCGTGCAGAATTATCCGTTGGATTATAATTACAGTAACGAGCAACATCGTTTTGAAGAAGCCGGAAAATTATGGAAACAGGCAGCGCCGCCATACAGTGATAAATGGAATGCAGTAATGAAAGAATTGCTGGATCTTGATTTTACTCTTGATCCAACCTTTAATATTTATGATGCAAGCAGGGACCTGATGAGAGCAAGAAGAGCCGAATGGCACGAGGATTATACATTGCCTTCGCTTTGGAAATTTTATGAACCAAACCGTAATTCACATGGTTCCTATTGGTTCAATTGGGGAACTGAACAGGAAATTGCCTGGAAAGAAAATTATAGATTATGGATGACGTTTGTTAATGAATATAAGAACAGGGGAGGAAGAGTTACAACAGGAAGTGATAATGGGTTTATTTATCAAACATATGGCTTTGGTTATATAAGAGAATTAGAAATTCTTCGTGAAGCAGGTTTTCATCCATTGGAAGTAATTCGTTCTGCAACTTTATATGGTGCGCAGGCATTGGGTGCAGATAAATATCTGGGTTCAATTGAATTGGGCAAGCTGGCGGATATGGTAATTGTTGAAGTAAATCCATTGGAGAATTTACAAGTACTATACGGAACCGGCGCTATAAAATTAAATGATCAGAACAAAGCTGTACGTGCTGGCGGTGTGAAATACACTATTAAAGACGGGATTGTATACGACGCTAAAAAATTGTTGGCTGATGTAAAGAAAATGGTGGATGATGAAAAGACAAAAGCAAATTGGAAATTGAGACAGCCGGGAGTAGGAGAATTTTAAATACCTTAAATGGTTTTTTAAATGAATCAATTTAAATCCTTTCTGCTTGCCTTGGCGATCTTCGTGTTGCCTTCAGCAGATATAAATGCGCAGGTAAAAGACAATAAATATAATGAGCCACACCGACCGCAAGTTCATTTTACACCAAAAGAGAAATGGATGAATGATCCGAATGGAATGTTGTATCACAAGGGCATTTATCATTTGTTTTATCAGTATTACCCGGATAGCACAGTATGGGGCCCGATGCATTGGGGACATGCTACATCAACGGATATGATACATTGGAAACATCAGCCAATAGCTCTTTATCCTGATAGTCTTGGTTATATTTTTTCTGGCAGTGCAGTTGTGGACATAAACAATACTTCAGGATTTGGAAAAAATGGCAAGGCACCTTTTGTTGCTGTTTTTACTCATCATGATCCAAAAGGTGAGGCAGAAGGCAAGAGTGATTATCAAAATCAAAGTCTTGCCTATAGTATTGATGATGGAAAGACATGGGTTAAATATGCGAATAATCCTGTTATAAAAAGTCCGGGTATTAAAGACTTCAGAGACCCAAAAGTTATGTGGTTTGAGAAAGGTAAAAAATGGATCATGACTTTAGCGGCTAATGATCGAATTATATTTTATTCATCCAAAAACCTAAAAGATTGGATAAAAGAAAGTGAGTTTGGTGAAAATGTTGGTGCTCATGGCGGTGTTTGGGAATGCCCGGATCTATTTACTTTAGAATATGATGGCAAAACAGTTTGGATTCTCATTGTTAATTTAAATCCCGGAGGGCCTAATAAAGGATCTGCCACACAGTATTTTCTTGGTGATTTCGACGGAAAAAGTTTTTTACCGCTGAGTACAGAAACGAAGTGGCTGGATTATGGGCCTGATGAGTATGCAGGAGTTATTTGGTCTAATACCGGGAAACGCAGATTATTTTTAGGGTGGATGAGTAATTGGTTATATGCAAATGTTGTTCCCACAGAAACATGGCGAAGTGCAATGACAATACCACGTGAATTAACGATAATTCAGGCAAACAATGAATTGCGGATAGGTTCTCTACCTGTTAAAGAGCTCGCAACTATAAAATCAAATCCGGTAATTATCAATAATGTTTCCCTGTCAAAAAAAATTGATATTTCAAAAAGCATAAAAAATTTAAGCTTCCCATGTATAATTAATCTTTCTATAGATGGTCCAAAAGATCTTTCCATTGTCTTATCGAATAAATTGGGCGAAGAACTTATAATAGGATTCGATAAAATACAGAACAAATATTTTATTGACCGAACCAGGTCGGGCAAAACAAATTTCCAGGCTGATTTTGCAGCAAGACATTTTGCGCCACGGCTTACAACTAATGCTAAGATGGATATTTCATTGTTGATAGATATCAGTTCTGTTGAATTATTTGCAGATGGGGGCCTAACGGTTATGACAGAGATTTTCTTCCCCAATGAACCATTCAGCCAGGTTAGTATTCAATCCGCAGAAAATGCTTTGATGAAAAAAATTGAGTATATAAAATTGAATAATATTTGGAAGTGATAGTACTATCTTTTCCTTCTAAGCACAATCGCCGAACTCCTTTGCAGATCACCTTCAAACCTTATTTCATGACGGGTTGTGCCATCCTGAATAATTAATAGACCTGTATTAGGTGGAATTAGCCCCAGGCTTTCTGCATGCATGACCAATATGAGTGAGTCATTTTGATCGATCCTTGTAGGAATTGTTATCCTGAAAGCATTGGTGGTAAGTTTTATTTTTTGTGCAATGGTCCTTCCGTTTAACACCATACTGATCGTATCACCATCTACGGTGCCATTGTCGTAAAAACTCAACACCAAACTGTCGCTGTTGAAAAATATTTCATCGATCTTTTGAATTTTTCTTTCAGTTGGCTTTACTGGTAACTTTATAGCTATCCCGGTTGTTTCTTTTTTAAGATTGTTATTAGCTGGTTGCTTAACTGCTTTTGGTTTTTTAGTTCCTGTAAATAAAAGATTGGGAACTAAATTTATCTCGTCCATTGTGATCAGCATTTTTGAAGAAAAGGGACGAGCAGTTTTTTGAAGATATACCTCGCCAGAATAAGTTCGGGTATCCCTGAAATCTAATGATCGTGTATCAAAGCTTCCCTGTAAGATCATTAAGGTGTCTTTCAATATCAGGTATAATTTGCCAAACATTTTACTTCTTCTCGGCTGTGTAGTGAAATTATCATATACCAGTTCTCCATCTTCAACATATATTTCCTTTTTGGTTTGTTTGATCTTTGCCTTTTTTATTCCAATGTTCTCGATTCCATCTTTGGGATAAATTATAAGCGAATAACCGCTTAGGTTTTTTTCACCGTTACTTATTGCCAATTCATATTCAAGCTGACTGCCGGGAGTTTTTATATATCCTGACCACACACCAGTAATATCCTGTGCGGATAGACATATCGGAAAAAAGAAAAGAATGGATACAATGATTTTGACCAAACTTCGGATTTTAGTAAAATAAATAAAAGATTAAGATAATAACTTATTAGTTAATCGTTGCAAGGGCATTGGAAAAAATCACAGAAAAGCAGAAATAAATTCATTGCTTATAAGTAAAATAGAAATTTCATATTTAGGGGCTCGGCTCTTTGGTAACAACCGCACTCTCATCCGGCTTTTTTTCATCTGGTACAGTTGTAAATTCATTCATATAAATTCTGAAAAGCACCACAATATAACTTACCAGCAGGGGGCCAAATATTAATCCTATAAAACCGAAAAGCCCAAGACCGATCAAAACTCCGAGAACAGTAATAACAGGATGCACATTTCCCATCTTTTTCATGATGGTTATTCTTGCTACATAATCAATATTACCTGTGATCAAAAGGCTATATAGCAAAAGACCTGTTGCATTCCATGTTTCTCCTGTCACATACATATAAATTACCATCGGCACCCAAACCACCATCGTTCCAACAATAGGGAAAAATGCAAAGATCCCGGTAAAAAAACCCCACAACACAAATTCATCAACTCCGAATAAAAAATATCCCAGTGTGGCCGTTAGTCCCTGTATAATAGAAATAAGTGGAATACCGATGGCATTTGCTTTTACCAATTTTTTGGTTTCAGAAGCCAGCATCGACGTATTGGCATCTTTCAAGGGTATTATTTTAAATAATGTCATTTCTATTTCACGTCCATGATATAGCATATAATAAAGAAAGAATAGCATGGTGATAAGGTTTGAGAGAAGGTTCAATGTGCTATTAAGCAAGGAAGGGATAAAGGTGATGGTTTTATCGAGGGAATTTGAAAGTGATCTTTCAGTAACAAGAGAAACACCGGCTTTAGCCTGTATTTGCATTACGGCTTCTTTAATATTATTTATTACTGCAGTTGGATCGCTGAGTACGCTGCTTATTTTAGGACTTATTAAAGTGACCGCTGCGAATATTGGAACTCCGAGTATCAGCAAATAGAAAATGATATATAAAAAAGCAGCTCGTCCTTTTTTCCATTTCCGGCTATAAACAAGTTGAAAATAGCTGGCCCTGCTAAGAATATATAAAGTGATCGCTCCGAGTACCCCCGGCATAAACAATTTCAATTCCCGAACAGAAAGATAGATGAGGAGAATTATTAACAGCAATAGCAGGATCTGCCGAATCCGGTCATTGAAATTGATCATATAAGGTTATTAATTATAGAAACGTTGCTTTGGTATCAATCACCGGCCCAGCATCTCGATACATTCAGTAAGTTAATTAATTTTCACGGCCAGGCATTTTCGGAGAAGTAGTTGCTGTTCTTCCATTTTTACGCCCAAAAAGAGAAAAAACCTTTTCAACTATGTTCACTTTATTATCTCCAATAAGATGAGATGAATAATTTTTCAGGAAGATCGGCACAAGAAACTTCGTGATCCATCCTGACCTGGCAAGTATGAATTTATTTAAAACAAGATCAATTACTTTATTAGCACCTTCATTAAGTAATAAATTGCTTTTATCTACGGTTGTTATCTTATTAAAGAATTTCAAGGCCATGCTAGCTGGTTTCAATTGTTGTTTCAGTACCTCAACATCTAATTGAACCAATTGTTTTTGGGTGCGTAACAATTCCTCTAATAAGTGTTCTTCCCTTTCAAGATCCTCGTATGACCTGATCTTTCTCTTCATAAATTTTTCTTATCATAGTGTTTCTAATAAAAGGAGCAATAATATTTTTTCTCATTAGAAGGAGAATAAAAATAAGCAGCAGATAGAATGCGGCTATTAATAAAAATCCCAGGGCACGGTTTTCCATTACATCGCCAAGCCACCAGGCACCGGCAAAACTTATAAAAAGTAGTACACAAAGGCCTATAAAAAAAATCAGAACGAAGTTTACAAGACCCGAACCAATAACACTGACTTTTTTAGTAAGCCTTACAAGATTAAGCTTATAAAAAGTCTCGGCATAATCACTTGCGTGATTAAGGACGTCTTTTGCGTCTTCCTTTAAATTTTGTGCTTCCATATTCGCAGCAGTATTTGGGAGAAGATAATAAACAGTCCCGCTTCAGCGGGACTGTTTATAAAATTAGCTGATGCTTTCTTTCATTCTGTTTACTTTATCCTCAACTGCAGAACGAGCTTGTCTGCCTTTGTCAGCTGCAGTTGCGCTTAGATCTTCTAATTCTTCTTTGCCTTTTACAAAAAGATTGCTAAGATTATCTATCCAATCTCCTGCTGTCTTTTGAACTCGCTTGCGCATATCGCTTCCTTTTTCAGGAGCAATTAACATCCCGATCACCACACCAGCAGCTGCGGCACCGAGGATCCCCAATACCACTTTGGTTCCTGTTGTCATAAGTTAAAGGTTTTTAAATGTGAAATAATGATATACTTATTGCCTGCCTCGTCACAAATCCGATTTTGTAACTGATCTTCCAAATATCAAAGACAATAAAAAGAGTACGATAAAAATGAAGAACAAGATCTTCGCTATAGAAGCTGCGCCTGAAGCGATACCGCCAAAGCCGAATATTGCGGCAATGATGGCAACTACTAAGAATATGACTGTCCAGCGTAACATAAGCTTTAGGTTTTAAAAGTTATAAAATAATTAATTTATGTTCTGAAAACTAATTAGAAAATACCGTGCCATTCAATTTGCAAGGCGATCAGTGTTGTAATCTGGAATAATAGTTGCAAGTTTTTACACACTATCAAACTTTTAAATAATATATAATGAAGCCTAACATTGGTTTAAGCGAAAAAAACCTGAAAAGTATTACAAGTGTATTGTCATCAGTTTTATCTGACGCGATCTTGCTTTACACGAAAACAAGAAAATTTCATTGGAACGTTTCCGGTAATAGTTTCATGGAATTGCACAAGCTTTTTGAGAAGCAGTATAAAATATTGGAGGAAGCGATCGATGAGATAGCCGAAAGGATCAATAAGCTGGGAGCTAAAACACCCGGTACCATGCAGGAATTCCTTCAAATGGCCTCATTAAAAGAATCTCCAGGTAAATATCCCTCCCAAAAAGAAATGATCAAAGAGTTATTAAAAGATCATGAAGCAGTGATCATTCAGCTTAGAAAACATATAAAGGATTGTGATGAAAAATATGGAGATATAGGGACATCAGATTTTCTTACTGACCTGATAAAAGAACACGAAACCATTGCATGGACATTGAGACGATACCTGTCATAAAAGTGTATGCTGAATGAAACTAAGCTCAGGTTATCCTTTAAGTTTAATAAAGAATGGGCTGCTGTTTTCTTATCCTAAACTTGAAAGAGATATTAAAACAGATGTGCTCATTTTGGGAGGAGGAATTTCCGGCGCATTAGCGGCTCATTATCTTATCCAGGAAGGAATTGACTGTACACTTGTTGATGCAAGAACAATTGGCCTTGGCAGTACTTGTGCAAGCACTTCATTGCTTCAATACGAAATAGATGTGCCACTTCACCAATTAATAAAAATGGTGGGAGAAAAAAATGCGATTCGTTCATATAAACTCGGCGTTACAGCAATATCTAAGCTCGCTGCACTTGCAGCAAAAACAGGGACGAGAGATTTTGAATTGAAAAAAAGTCTATACTATGCTGCTTATAAAAAAGATCTTCCTTTTTTGAAAAAGGAATTTGAATCAAGAAAGAAGTATGGATTTAAAGTAAAATGGCTGGACGAGGACCAGGTCTTTAAGCAGTTTGGATTTTCATCGCCCGGTGGAATATTGTCGGATGTTGCCGCCACAACTGATGCTTATCTTTTAACTCATCGACTGCTGCAATACAATATCAACAACGGATTAAAGGTTTATGACAGGACGCAGGTTGTCTCCATTAAACATGATCGACACAATGTTCAATTAAAGACACAGGAGAAATTTATAATCACAGCGAAGAAATTGGTTTATGCAACTGGCTATGAAGTGGTAGATTTTATTTCAAGGCCGATCGTAAAACTGACCAGCACCTATGCTATCGCAAGTGAAGCTTTTAATTCTCCAATAAGGCCTGGAAAAACTGATGCTGTGATCTGGAATACGGCCAAACCCTACCTGTATTTAAGGTCAACAAATGACAATCGCATTATAATCGGTGGACGGGATGAGGAATTTTTTTCTCACTTTAAAAGGGATAAGCTCATTCCGGCAAAAACAAAACAGCTTCAAAAGGATTTTAAAAAGATATTTCCTTCAATTCCTTTTAAAACAGAATTCAGTTGGGCTGGTGTATTTGGCTCAACAAAAGATGGGCTTCCATATGTCGGACCTTTCAATAAATTACCAAACAGCTTTTTTGCTCTTGGATTTGGTGGCAATGGAATTACATTTAGCCAGGTTGCCGGCGAGATCATTGCCTCGCTTATAAAAGGGAAGAAGAATAAGGATGCGGATATTTTTTCGTTTGAAAGATAAGTCGGCTACTAGTATATAATTGTTTCATCGGGGTTTCTTTTGTGGACAATCATCTACAAAAAACTTAAATACCAGGTACAATTCTCTTTTGTCCCGCTTGCGGTCAGTTAGCACAAGGTTTGCAAATCAATACAAAGATGAAAAAGATCATAAACCCATCATGGTTAAAATTTACTGCGTTTGTCATATACTGTTTTCTACATGTAGTATCATTTGCAGAGGATAAAGGATTTGATGTATCTCACTTTGGACAACAACCGTCAACATCCAAAATAGATATTAAAACTAAAGCAGGAATTTTTCCTGCTTATGACCGGAATTTAATAATACCTGTAATAAACCTTCGTGACACGTTACCAAAACAATCAAATGTCCCATTATTACGCAATGAAAATGCTGGAATATGGAAAAAAGTTGGACGTGCTGAGCTCTTCATCGGGGGTGCTGAATTGTTTGGGATAACTGTTTTGATGCTTTGCCCTAAGGAAGTAACCGGATGGTCTCCTGATTGGACGCAGGATGCCTGGCGCAACATGAAGCGGTCACTTTCAACTTCACCTGTTTGGGATGACGATGACTGGCAATTGAATTATATCGGTCACCCGGTAGCAGGATCCTATTATTATAATTCATTACGAAGCCAGAATGCAAGCATATTTCATTCTTTTCTTTTTGCCACCGCCCAGTCATTTATTTGGGAATTCTTTATTGAAGCAACGGCAGAAAAACCAAGTATACAGGATCTTATTGTTACACCCATTGCTGGAGCCATATTGGGTGAATCAACGCACCGGCTTACAATGAACATGCGTAGGAACGGTTTCAAT
>DATDCP010000068.1:0-10897 GCA_036524255.1 Chitinophagaceae bacterium | reverse complement strand
AAATTTATGGACATCATTTACTATAAATTAAAGTCATAGTTATATCATTCAGCAGCCATACAACTGTTTTCGTCCGTTTTGGCCCAAATATTGAATATTTAAAAATATGGAAAAGTCACAGGAGTTTTTAAAAAGAGAGTTCATTCACTTGCTAAGTGATACACTTGCTTTACTAGGAGCTGAAAAACGATTAATTGAAGATCTAAAAGCCTCAGAAGAAAACCCTTTCTCGCTTACGACCATTGAAAAGATCAGAAGATATAATCGTGAGCAAAAAAATAAAACAAAAGATGCCGCAGATCTCTTAAATATTACATTTTCATATCCCTCTAAATAACCTTCGTATCCATAAAAATTTATTTTGATCCTTTTTAACCAGGAACTGTTCATCTGGATACATATTCATAGATCAGCTTCGACACATTTGCCATTGCTGTAATCGCAGCTTTTTCGTTTGTTAGCTTTTTTGATAATAGTACTAACACATATTTTTTTCCACCTGGAAAAAAAACAATTCCTGAGTCGTGTTGTACACCATTTATAGAACCTGTTTTGTGCGCAACTTTTACATTTGAAGGTAGTCCTGCCGGGATGATCTCATTGAATTTTTGATCCAGCAGAATATCGATCATTGCCTGCGAGGCAGCAGGGGTTACTGTTTCTCCTTTCGTCATTTTTTCAAACAGTATCATTAACCCATTTGCGGTAATTGTATTGTTCAATCCCTTCGCAAAAGCCTTCCCATCCTCAACCCCTCTCAGCACATGAATATCTTTTGCACCTAATTGTTGCATGGAAGCAGAAACATTTTTTGCATCTACAAGCTCAATGATAAGATTGGTAGCGAGATTACTGCTGACAATGATCATTTGGTAGAGGAGGAAGCTGATCGTTCTTTTCTCTCCAATATGTTTGTATAATTCTGTTTCGCTATCATCGGTTGGATCGAGGCTAAACAGGCTACCGTCTACGATACTCTTAAATTCATTTTTTAAGATCAGGGAATCAGAAAGAGAAAATTTTCCTTCTGCCGCTTGCTTGTACACTTCAACTAAAACCGGTGTTTTCATGGTGCTGGCAGCATGAAATGTTACAATATCATTCATCAATAGTTCTTTTCCGGTTGACAGGTCCTTAAACGCGACTGCAAAAACTCCCTCCTGCTTTGAAAACTCCTGTTCAATATTTTCTTTTAGTGATCGCATAGCAATTCTTTGTTGTGCACAAGATGATAAAATAAAAATTATAAGAAATAATATTGCAGCTAAATGTATACATCGAGGAAAAAGAATATGGCATTTTCTCATAAAGAGATTTGACACTAAGATAAGCCTAGAACAGAATCCTACCATGCCGTTTCCGCATTTCGCCGATATGAATAGATCAATAAATAAATTTGTATTAAGTTCGGAAATACAAAAGTTTGGCAATGAAAGCAATTGTCTATACAAAATATGGTGGCCCGGAAGTTCTTCTGCTCAAAGAAGTTGAAAAGCCTTTGCCAAAAGACGATGAGGTATTAATAAAAGTTCATGCAGTATCAATTAATGATTGGGACCTGGGTCTTCTGCATGGTGACTCTATAAATCGAATGCTGAATGGTCTTCGGAAACCTAAAAGAACAATACTTGGTTCTGATATAGCGGGACGAATTGAAGCAGTTGGTAAAAATATAAGCAGGTTCAAAATTGGTGATGAAGTGTATGGTGATCTCAGTGGTCGTTGGGGAGGTTTCGCTGAGTATGTCTGTGCGCCTGAAAAAGCATTAGCATTGAAACCTGTGACTATGAGTTTCGAAGAAGCCGCCTCAATACCCCAGGCAGCAATGCTGGCTGTGCAGGGTCTCATTGATAAAGGAAAAATTCATGCTGGTCAAAAATTGTTGATCAATGGTGCAGGTGGTGGTGTTGGTACTTTTGGAGTGCAGATCGCCAAACTATACGGAATTGAAATAACTGGTGTTGACAGTACTGTGAAACTGGACATGTTGAGTTCAATGGGATTTGATCATGTGATTGATTATACAAAGGAAGATTTCACTAAAAATGGCCAACGGTATGACTTGGTACTTGATGTTAAGACCAATCGTTCAATGTTCGATTATGTCCGTGCATTATCTCCCAATGGAGTTTATGTTACTGTTGGAGGTTCTATAAGCCGGCTTCTCCAGGCTTTATTCCTGGGACCGTTGATCTCCATGGCAAATAAAAAGCACGTCCGTATTGTTTCACTGAAGACGAACAAGGATCTGATTTTTATGAACGAGCTTTTTGAAGCCGGCAAAGTAAAACCAGTGATAGACGGGCCATACAAACTAGAAGAGTTTCTGGAAGCATTCAGAATTTTTGATAAAGCAGAACACAAAGGGAAAGTAGTAATAACTATGTGAAAGAAATCCAAGTTGATAAAAGAAAGATATTTGTTCCAGGAATGAGATACTATGTATACGTTGTCGAACTATCAAAACGAGTGTTTAATGAAAGCACCAGGTTCAGGGTTGCTAATCCGCAATTCAATGGAGTGCTTCAGTGTCTTTATGTAGGAATGACCAGTAAAACTCCGGCAGAAAGATTCAAGCAACATAAAACCGGATACATAAATAAGAAAGGTCACAAGCTATCTGCCAATATCGTGCAGAAATACGGTTCCTATTTACGTCCCAGTCTTTACGATCATATAAATGAGAAGCCGATGACCAGGCAGGGAGCTTTGATGATGGAGAAAAATCTAGCCTTGCATTTAAGAAGACAAGGATATGCGGTTTGGTTCAACTGATTCCCATAAGTTGCCACATTCAAAAAGGAATACACATTAGGTTTACTTGTGTTAAGTATAAAAATATTTATTACTGAGGAGGATTGTTAAAAATATCAACGACACATTTCCAGGTTCCGTCTGCTTCTTTTCTCCAAATACTATAGCCTCTTCCCGGCATTGACATTTTATTCCCTGCTGAATCAAGCATGGTCGTCATATTTTCACCATACAAATAAGCAAGTTTGCCATCCGGAGAAAATTTAACGTCTGATGATTTCCAGCTGATACTAAAACCCGGAATTTTAAACGACTCTTCGACAAATTTGCGCAAGTCTTCTTTTCCTTTTATAAGCGGCTGACCAGGCGGTACTACAACTGCATCGTTTGCAAAGTAGGAAACTACCTTGTCGACATCTTTACTTTCTGCTGACAAAGCAGACCATGTAGAGTCAGCTTTAAGAATTGCAGCTTCTTCAGCTTTTAGATCAACTTGAGTTTCAGTACAAGCAACTATAAAAATTGAAATGACAATCAGGAAAAAAAGTTTTGTATTCATAACAGTGATTTAAGTGTGTAAGTGTAGTTGGCAGTATTAAGGTAGTGAAATAAAGTTTTCATCTAACCATGGTCTTGCAGTTGAAAGCTATTCCTTATCTTTAGTGTATATCAAAACCAAAAAACCAATCATGAAAATTATACTATCTATTCTTTGCCTATTTTTTATCTTATCCTGTGGACAAGATAATGCTTCAGATAAAATAACTGAAAACACAACAGAGCCGGCACCTGCCGCAAATACAGAACCGCAATCTCTCACTCCGCTAACCTACCCCGCCCTTTATAGTAACTGGGAAATTGGCAAAAGAGAGAATATGAATACTGTATTAAGTCTATATAAGGCCTGGGATGAATCATCAGTTGACAATATGAAAAATATATTTGCAGATAGTGTTATTTTGGACTTACCAGCTGGCAGAAGAGTAACATCATCCCGTGATAAAATAACCGATATACTTGTAAAATTTCGAAGTGCTTATGCAACAACAGCTAACCAGGTTATATCCATCTACCCATTACTAAATAAAGAAACAAATGATGAATGGGTCGGCGTTCTTTTGTATAACAAATGGACCTATAAGGATAACACAAGAGATTCTTCGTTATACCAGGATCTTTGGAAATTGCAAAATGGGAAAATATATTATATGCTTAGTCTTGAGCAAACTCCATCACGTACAAATGTAAAACGTCTCGAGAAATTGTCTAAGGACATTAAATAGTTTTTTAATTCTCAAATGCTTTTAGCTGTACTCTTTTTCGGAGTGCCATCAGGTTTTTCTGTCTCCACTTCAACTTTTTTTAATACGACTGCATAATCGTTTGGCCGAATGGAAAGACCTTTATGTGAAGTCCAGGCTTTTGCAAATTCAGCTCCGAGATACAAAATGATGGCTGAATAATAAACCCATAATAAAAGCACCACAAGTGAACCTGCTGCTCCATACGTGGTGCCGACATGGCTTTTTCCAATATAAAATGAAATAGCAAACTTCCCTATCATAAACAAAATGCCGGATGCTAATGCTCCAGGCATTATATCTTTCCATTTTGTTTTTGCGTCAGGAAGAACTTTAAATATTACCGCAAAGAGTGCAGTAATAACAAAAAAGGAAATGACAAGATTCAGAATGTAAAATATAACAACGGTTACATCGGGAAAACTGGCTTTTAACTTCCCACTTAATCCTTCAATGATAGTTGATATAGCAAGAGAAACTAATAGCAGGAATCCAAGACTGACAACAACTGAAAAGGACAGAAAACGATTGCGTATTATCTTCCACAGTCCTTTTCTTGGTTTCGCTTTTAATCCCCATATAGTATTTATCGAATCCTGTATTTCTGCAAATACAGCTGTTGCACCTATCAATAATGTTATAATGCCAATTACCGCAGCCACGGGTCCTTTACCACTCACTGACGCATTTTTAATGATCGTTTGGAGTTGCTCAGCCGCATCTTGTCCAACAAATTGCTGCATTTGGGCATATATTCTTCCTTGTGTTGCCTCCTGCCCAAAAAAAATGCTGCATAAAAAAATAATTACTATCAACAGCGGACCCAATGAGAAAACAGTGGTATAAGCAAGTGATGCGCTGTATTTTGGTATTTTGTCTTCAGCAAAATTTTTGAAAGATCGAATAACTACTTTCCCTATTTCCTTTAATTTTTTCATAGGCGTTTATTAGAAAACCTTTCCCACACTTCTTTAGCAAAAAGCATACTACGTCGTATTGCGTAACCCGTTAACAAATTGAGCGTGGAAAGATTGCAACAAGTGTAAACGATCCTTTCCAGTTATAATTGAAATACACCAACCATATCATGCAGAAATTTGCCGGGCATTTATGCAAAAAAAAGTCCCGCCATAGCAGGACTTATAATAAGAAAAAATTTGATCACATTGCCATATCATTACCACCAGCATTTGCAAGAGCATTTTTAAGAATCGCTCTTTTAACGGCTCTTCTTATAATTGCTTTTTTAAGAACTCTTCTTTTAACTGCTTTTTTTGCTACTGCTCTTTTAACTGCTTTTCTTTTAACTGCCTTTCTTACTACTGCTCTTTTAACTGCCTTTCTTTTAACTGCTTTTCTTGCTACTGCTCTTTTAACTGCCTTTCTTTTAACTGCTTTTTTAACAGCTCTTCTTTTTAAAGCTTTTTTTGCAACCGCTTTTTTAACGGCTCTTCTTCTTACTGTTGCCATGTTTTTTTTGTTTAATGGTTAATTAATAAGCAAACGTGTACTCCAAATTAGGGTATTTTATCGGTGACATCAAAATTTTATGTGCAGAAACAACAATTATGAATGTGCCGAATCATAAAAAGATCTTCATTAGTACGAGATCTTTGCAATAAAAATTTGTAGAAAATAAGGAATGAAACTAGTTAGAACAACACTCCATCATGTTCAATAATTAGTATCAAAATCCCTGTCATGCAAGACAAGGATTTGAAATTTATACGTACGGTTTTTATTTACACCATTGAATGCATTAAAGCTATCAGAGTGATTTCAAATACTGTTCTAGATCTTGTTTTTCGGAAGCTGTTAAGTTTAGTGAAAAGTGATTATCATAGTGATTGATTACGTCACTCAACATTGCAAATCTTCCATCATGAAAAAACCCTCCTTTTGTCCTGGTGAACAAACCACCTAGTGGTGTAGTCCGGTATTTGCCGGTTGGAGATCGCATAGCATCAAAATCATCTATACCTATTTCTGCAGCTGTATGAAGTTTATTATCGGCTAATAATGGTAATGGGTGACAGGTAGCGCATTTTGCTTTAGATAAAAAGATCCCTTTTCCACGACCTGCTGCCGCAATATTATAACTACCAGCCGGTGGTTTTGGCGCCTCTATTGAATGCTGATATTCCCTTAATGCAGGTAGTTTCGAAGTAATCAAGTCAGGATTGTTTGTCACATTGTAAAAACCATTTTCAACAGCAATTGGATATTTCGGATCATTTAAGCGGGGATCTGAAAAATTACCTTTACCATGCATTTCAAGGTTCGCAACAAATGCATTCCAATAACTAATATCACCCCATCCTGTATATGTCGTAAGTTCAATTTTCTTTAAACCAAAAGCGGCAGGTATTAAATTGGCTGCAACTTTCCCATCATTAGGACGAAAAGCCTTGCCATCCATAAAAAGTATAGCCGAAAATTTTCCTGGCCCCCACAGGTCAAGAACATTTCTTAGGGTTGGTTCATCTACATGCAACATGTTGGCAATTGGCAGTGCATTATCGGTCAAAGAAATTATGCCCCCCACATCCAGGTCTCTATTCGGCCATCCGTCTAATCGTTTTCCAACCCCAGTAGTGAATGAATTATCAACAGTGGAGTGACAAACAGCACAAGTTATGCCGACAGATTGTAACACATCCGCCTCGTTAAAAGTTCCCTTCACACCAACCACTGCATTTAATTTTAGGAGTGCTAGTGTGGTGGACGGGGAATCTAGTTTTATATCCCCAGAAATTATTCCTGCTCGTACATCAGCAGGTAATGCATCAACATCTACTTTTAATCCGACCCCCAATGCTGCAGCCGGACTAACACCAGGCCCAAAGCCGCCATTATTTTCACCGAGTATAGCTTTATCAATATGTAAGAGTCCACTCCAAAAATCCTCATCACCAAAAGTATCAAAGCGAAATATTTCTTTACCCTGTTCAATCAACGATTTCTTTTTTTCAACAGCCGATTGTTCTTCAATCATTGCTTGTTCGTCAGTTTTTTCGAATGCTTTAGAGCATTGAATGAAAATTACAATTGCCGACATTGCAGCAATGAAAATTATTTTTTTACTGTGTCTCATAAAAACCGGTTTAAAATTCTTTCTATGAACGTTCTGATTACTTACAGAATTAGAGTGTAGAGAAATGCAAAAGGATACAAACATTCCAATGATTTTTTACAACTTTTGTCTTGCAAGCATTCAATTAAATGAGGCCCGATGTCATTTGGGGAAAAAAATACACATGTTACTATATCGGAAACTAATCCTACGTTCACCAAAGTGTTCAACAAATAAAAATCAAAAGAGAACGGCTCCGATACCAATTGAAAGATTGATAATAGCGAACTAAAGGATTCAATTAAATTTGTCAATACAATAAACTAAGGTTTTGAAGCGGATAATTTTTATATGGCTGTATGCTATATGTCTCTTCTTTGTTATCACATCCTGTAAACAAAACCAGGAGAAAAAAGAGTTATGGGCGCCAATCATCGATTTTTTCTCGCCTGATATGACTTATTATCCCGATAATAAAAAATTCCCGTTTCCGGATTCTTTACGATTCGTGTCATTGGAAAGTTTTTTTACAAATCAAGGTAAAAAACCAATACTCACCGACTCTATGATCATATTCTTTGATAATTACAGAGTAAATGGTCAAAAACTTTGTTGTAAAAAAGATACACTTGAATTTTTTATCGATAGTATAAAAGGTAAAAAATACCTGTTTGTCATTGGAGAATATATAACAGTAGTTCAATGTGATAATAACGTTGATACAGATTTGCGAACAAGAAAAACACCCGGATCAATTCCTTTGTGGGGTATCCAATTAAACGTTGCCTACCCGGTTGCAAAATTCAAAGAAGATTATGAAAAACTCGGTGCGAAATATGTTGAAATAGATCCAAGGAATGATGAAGTTTCCAGGCAGAAATGGAATGAGAATGACTCGATACTGGTTGAAACGATTCAGTTCAATAATTCAACCGACAGAATTATTACAGCGGTCCAGAAAGACATGAATGAAAATGAAATGAACGCAATTATTGAGCAACTAAAAAATAAATATCCAACCATAAAATACGAAGAAGCGCTTCAGAAAGACGACGATGGTAACCCGTTTAAAGTTATCAGGATGAATTTCCAGGGTATTTCGATCTCCTTCAAACAGACAGGGGAAAATAAATATTCTTTTATGATAACGGATTATTATGAAACATTAAAACTTATAATTAATAACTCCAGCATTGGCTATATTTTCAGGGACGATGTAAAATTTTACTAAGCGGATACCACGTTGTTATTTTTCGACTTAAAAAAACGATCTCTCTTTATTTTTCTTAATTTTATTAACTCAAATTGGATAAATTTTAACCTGGATCTGATGGAGTTCATCGATTATTACAAAATGCTGGGCATCGATAAAAATGCAACGCAGGAAGATATTAAAAAAGCCTATCGCAAACTCGCAAGAAAGCATCATCCCGATCTTAATCCAAATGACAAGGAAGCTCACAAGAAATTCCAGCAACTCAATGAGGCCAATGAAGTATTGAGTGATCCCGAAAAAAGGAAGAAATATGACCAGTATGGAAAAGACTGGCAGCATGCAGAACAATTTGAGCAGGCAAGGCAATCACAGCAACAGCGTCATAGCAATGAAAAATTTTCCGGCGAATTTAACGAAGGCGAGTTCTCGGATTTCTTTTCATCGATGTTTGGCGACATGGGTGGTGGTGGTTTCCGGCAGCGACAAACAAAATTCCGTGGTGAAGATTATCATGCCGAACTGCATTTGAATCTTACTGATGTTTACAAAACTCATCAGCAAGTTTTGACAGTTAACACTAAAAGCATACGTATCACTATTCCGGCCGGGGTTGAAAACGGGCAAAAAATAAAGATAAAGGGACATGGCGGTCCAGGTATTAATAGTGGCCCGAATGGAGACTTATATATCAGTTTTCATATTATTAATAATACAAAATTCAAGAGGGATGGAAATGATCTTCATACAACTGTTGATCTTGACTTGTACACCGCTGTACTTGGGGGTGAAATTATTATTGATACATTTGATGGGAAAGTAAAACTGAAAGTAAAACCAGAAACACAAAATGGAAGCAAGATAAAATTAAAAGGGAAAGGCCTTCCTGTATATAAAAAAGAAAATGAGTTTGGCGACCTCGTTATTTCATTCCAAATAAAAATACCCACGAACCTGACGGATAGACAAAAGGAACTTTTTGAACAATTGTCGAAATTATCGTCCTAAAAAATAATTATATGGAATTAGCAGGCATGATAGTTTTAGATGAATTTTGTACCAGTCACCAGGTTAAGGTTTCATTTGTCAGGTCGCTTGAAGAACATGGATTAGTAGAAACTGTGATTGTTAATGAGACATTATGCATAGCGGAAATTGAATTGCCAAAATTGGAACAGATCATTCGCCTTCACCAGGAATTGAATATTAACCCCGAAGGCATTGATGCTATCAATATATTACTTAAGCATATTGAAACCATGCAAAATGAAATTACTGTACTTAGAAACAAGCTAGATTTTTACAGAAAAGATCAATAGAATTTATTATTGATGGATGAACCGACTTCCCGTGGAGTCTGCAAAATTCATTATCAAAAAATACAGTAGCTCTCCGACTCAATAAAAAAACTGTTTTACTCAAGATCAGGGTATATTGAATCATTACCTCTTGTTTTCCTCTTTTCCACAAATTAATTTCAGTCTTAAATAAAAATCTTTCTGCATTCAATCATCACCAAATGATGAAGCACAAAAAACCATTAACTATTAAAAAAACAATTTATGAAAAGCAACAGTATTGACAACAACGATCGCCGGCAATTTCTTGGAAAGATCGCAGGCGGTGTCGCGGCAATTGGCCTATCTTCTGTGATTTCTCCTTTGTCCGGCTTTGCCGAAACCAATTTTTCCAATAGCCCGGGTAATCCTGATGAATGGTTTAAACAGATAAAAGGTAAACATCGCATTGTATTCGATGTTCCTCATCCGAACGAAATTTTTCCTTTTGCCTGGCCAAGAATATTTCTCGCAACAAATGCAGCCACTGGTACTGCAGAGAAAGATTGCAGTGTAGTAGTCGTATTACGTCACACGGCCATAGCATATGCAATGGAAGATCGTTTGTGGTCAAAATATAATTTTGGTGAAACATTTAATGCCGATGATCCTAAAACCAAAAAACCTTCAACACGCAATCCTTTCTGGAAACCTAAGCAAGGTGATTTTAATATTCCGGGAGTTGGTGTCGTACCAATTGGTATCAATGAGTTACAGGATAGTGGTGTTTTATTTTGTGTATGCGATATGGCTTTAACAGTCTATAGCGGTGTTGTTGCACAGTCATTAAATCTCGATGCCAGTGAAGTAAAAAAAGATTGGGTAAATGGATTACTGCCCGGCGTACAGGTAGTGCCTGCAGGTATATGGGCGATCAATCGTGCACAGGAGCACGGTTGTTCATATTGCTTTGCCGGATGATCTGAGCTTCACTGCTCCACGCTGTCTATAGCATTCAGTAGGTAAAAAATAAATTCTTATTCCTGGGTTTAAACCCAGGAATAATTTTTTCCGTCATTCCTTGCTCCTCCAATGTTCAAGTGATGATAAACTTTCGTTTTTTTATTAGGAGTTATACGATTATTAAAAATATCCACAGTCATTGAAACAATAATAGCAGCCCGATCTATGTTTCAAAGTTGGAATAGCTAGACCGCTCTGTTTTTACCTCCGTACTCCTTTTAAATTGCACCTTGTAAAGGTGCATACGAACTCCGCC
>DATDCP010000067.1:0-8602 GCA_036524255.1 Chitinophagaceae bacterium | reverse complement strand
CGGATCGATTCAAAAATAATTTTCATGGTGCTTGATTTAAAGTTAATCGAACATAAAACTACTGAAAGCAATCATTTAATAGACAATCAATAGCTACCACTTTCGTAGTATTTTTTCCACCGATGTGAATTTAAGTTTGATGGAGAAACATTTTGGTCGGGTTTTTGAACTTTTCGATATAAATGCGAGCCATGGGAATTGATAAAGAAATAAAACAGGCAACGTTTCGGAACAATCAGAACAAAGCGATGGTGAACATCATGTTTACGCATGCGTGGATGGTGGATCATATAAAGAGCTTTGTAAAATCAGAGAATATAACTCCTCAGCAATATAATATACTTCGGATATTACGCGGCGCAGGTGAGCCATTATCAACTTTACAGCTACGGGAAAGGATGCTCGATAAAATGAGTGATACAAGCCGTATCGTGGAAAGAATGGTTTCAAAAAACCTGGTACAAAAAGCAATTTCCGAAAGAGATAAACGGATGGTTGATGTGATCATTACCCCACAGGGAGCTGAATTACTTGAAAACCTTGACCGGAGAAATGAAGAGCTAGATGCCGTAGTAAATCATCTTTCTGACGACGAGTTGGAAACGTTAAATAACCTTTTGGATAAACTTAGAAATAATCATTGATGTATCTTCGCTTTGAATAAATCCAATTCAAAGCATGAAAATACCGAACCTCCCCACTATTCTATTAGTCTGTCTTTTTTTAATTACTTCAAACTTATTTGCTCAATCTAAACCTGAGTTTCGTGGTGTTTGGATAGCATCAGTAGATAATATCGACTGGCCGATAAAGGGAATGACAGATCCAGATAGCCAACGGGTAGAATTTATTCGCCAGTTAGACATGCATAAAGGCAATGGCATGAACGCGGTGATCGTACAGGTAAGGCCCGCAGCAGATGCGTTTTATCCTTCACCTTTTGAACCGTGGAGTCAATGGCTTACAGGAGTACAGGGTCAACCGCCCTCACCTTATTATGATCCGCTTGAGTTCATGATAAAAGAAACCCATAAGAGAGGAATGGAGTTTCATGCATGGTGCAATCCTTACAGGGCTGATTTTAAAATTGGTGCTTCTTCTATTGCAGCGAACCATGTTACAAAAATTCATCCTGAATGGTTTTTAAATTACGGGGATAAAAAATATTTTGACCCTGCGAGCAAAGAAGTGCAAAAATTTGTTGTGCAGGTGGTCACCGATATTGTTCATCGTTATGATGTGGATGCGATCCACATGGATGATTATTTTTATCCATATAGGATCTCGGGCAAAGCATTTCCCGATGATGATACTTATAATAGATCAAAAAGCAAATTGAATAAGGATGATTGGCGCAGAAGCAATGTGGATTCAATTATGAAAAAAATTGCCATTGCTATTAAGAAAGAAAAACCCTGGGTGCAGTTTGGTATTTCACCATTTAGTGTATGGAGAAATAATGACAAAGACCCAAGAGGTAGCGACAGCAAAGCAGGGCAAACCAACTATGATGATCTGTTTGCAGATATTTTATTATGGCTAAAAGAAAAATGGGTTGATTATGTAGCGCCGCAGCTTTATTTAGAGATCGGTCATGATAAAATTGATTATGCAAAAATGTTGGAATGGTGGAGTAAAAATTCTTACGGTCGCAATTTATATATCGGTCTCGGCATTTATCGTTCTGGAAGCAATGCAGCATGGAGAAACCCGAATGAATTACCCAACCAGATAAAGCTTTTGAGACAATACCCTAACGTACATGGCGGTATTTATTTCAGCAGCAAATCATTTAATAATAATCCTAATGGATGGAGTGATAGCTTGAGAAATAATTATTATAAACTACAGGTGGCGACTCCTCAAATGGATTGGTTGCCCAGGAATCCAAATCAAAAAAATTCTACCTCTTACCTTCCAGCCGATTTACATAATCAAGCGAGCCAAGCCGGAAGCGTAAAGGGACAGAAGTGATCTTTTCTAATTGAATTTCTTTTTTGCAAAAAAAACCAAGATGTTCAGTATAAAACGATTGCCGAAGAATTGATCTATTGTATAAAAATCCTGGATCACTTATTTTTAAAAAATCTTTAATTGCCTTCTTACCAGTACTTGAATCTAATTGATAACCTAATGGAAGTTCATCTTCAAAGTTAAAATTTCTCAAGACTTCGTAATTGATCGGTAATTTTATATAATCTTCTGATTTTATTTTTTTTAGACATTCAGGATGTTGTGGCGATACGCATAATTGCCTTGTCGTTTTTAATTCTTTTGTGTAAATGTGTTGAGATTGAATGCATAAAGTGTCCTGAGAAAAAACTTTTCCAGTTAACATTAACAAGACAACAAGAATAATATTTATTCGTTCCGGCACCTTTATTTTAATTGTATGTAAATTTACGGCCTGATTTTTGATATTTGGCCCGATTTTTTCAAAAGGCCTAGTTAACCAGAAGAACTACAATAAGCAACCATGGCTCTGAGTCAAAATTTACAGCAAAAGCTTCTACAGAAATTATCGCCCCAGCAGATTCAACTTATGAAACTGTTGCAGGTGCCTACAGCCAATCTGGAGGAAAGGATAAAAGAAGAAATGGAGGAAAATCCCGCCCTGGAACAGGAAGCAGAAAATCATGATGATCAAGAGGAAGCAAAAGATGAATTTACAGAGAACGGCGAGGAAAATTTTGAAGAACCAGATGGTAGTGAAACTGATTACGATAATATAGACATCAGCGAATATGTAAAAGAAGGTGATGATGATATCGCTGATTATAAAATGCGGGATGATAATTACGGCAGCGATGATGATGATAAAAAAACAATTCCATTTAAAATGGAAACAAGTTTCTATGAAACACTGCTTGATCAACTTGGATTATTGAAACTGGATGAGAAAGAACAAAAGATCGCAGAACAAATTGTGGGTAGCATTGACGAGGACGGTTATTTGCGCAGGGAAACAACCGCTATTGTTGATGATCTTGCTTTTCGTCAGAATGTAATGACAACGGAAGAAGAAGTTGAGAGCCTGATAAAACGTATTCAACATTTTGATCCTCCTGGTGTAGCAGCAAGAGATCTCCAGGAATGTTTATTACTTCAGCTGAACAGGCTACAGGATGAAGGGAAAAATGTAAACGTTGCGATTAAGGCTATATCAAAATACTTTGATGAGTTTACTAAAAAGCATTATGAGAAGATACAGCGTGGTCTTGATCTCAATGACGAGCAATTAAAAGAAGTAATGCAACAGATCATCCGGTTGAATCCAAAACCGGGTGGCAATGTTGGAGAAATAAACAAAGCAGAGAGTTATGTGGTGCCTGACTTTTTTATAATGAACAATGGAGGCAAGTTAGAGTTAACGTTGAATTCAAGAAATGCACCCGAATTGCGCATAAGTGAAGGCTATCGTGATATGCTGAAAGAATATGATCGCGGCACAAAAAAAGATAAACGTCAAAAAGAAGCTGTTTTATTTATTAAACAAAAGATCGATTCAGCTAAATGGTTTATTGATGCTATCAAACAAAGGCAACATACTTTGCTTGATACAATGACGGCTATTATGAATCACCAGCATGATTTTTTTCTTACCGGTGATCAAACCACACTTCGCCCAATGATCCTGAAGGATATTGCAGAAAAAACCGGGCTTGATATCTCTACCGTAAGCCGGGTAGCTAACAGTAAATTTGTACAAACAGAATTCGGTACCTACAGATTGAAATTCTTCTTCAGTGAATCATTAAGTACAGAAAGTGGTGAGGAAGTTTCAACAAGAGAAGTAAAGAAGATCCTTAGCGATCTTATTGAAGCAGAAAATAAAAAGAAACCGTTAAGTGATGAACACCTTACAGAAATGCTTCAGCAAAAAGGTTATAATATTGCACGCAGAACAGTAGCGAAATACCGGGAACAACTGAATATTCCCGTGGCTCGTTTGCGAAAAGAATTATAACATGCCCGACAGATTAATTATTACTGAAGAAAATCAACTGAAAGAAGTAAGTATACCGGAAACACCTCAGCAACCTTTGCTGATACAATTGGCGGCTAAATTTATTTCGTACGTTTTTCATCCATTGTTCATCCCGCTTTACATTACTTATTTCATTATTCAAATTCGTTCATATCAATTTGCTGGCATTAGCGATTGGGGCAATCTCAGGATATTATTGCAGGTTTTTGTGAACTGCACTTTTCTTCCATTAGCAAGTATTCTTTTGCTTCGGGCTTTAAATTTTATTGACTCCGTTTTTTTAAAAACACAAAGGGATCGTATCATTCCTTATATCATTTGCATGATCTTTTATTTCTGGAACTGGTATGTGTTTAAAAACAACCATGAAGTAAAGGACCTGGTAAGCATGAGCATGGCAATATTTAATGCATCGGTATTTGGTTTTCTGGTAAACATTTCCATGAAAGTAAGCATGCATGCGATATCGGTTGGTGTGATGGCTACCTTCCTCGCATTGCTGGCTTTTACTGACAGCAGTAGCTTTTCACTTTATTTAGCAATTGGAGTTTTAATAGCAGGAGTTGTTTGTACTTCCCGTCTTATCGTTTCTGATCACTCTCAACGGGAAATTTATTATGGATTACTGATCGGCATATTCTCTCAACTTGCCGCACATTATTTCGTTAACGCATAAAAACAAAAAAGCCCAATCATAGGGTACAGATTGAGCTTTTTGTTCATCCATCCTTATTATACGTCCAATTAGCCGTTTAATATTTTAGATCCTTTCAGGTAGGTTTTACTTGGATGATAAATGAAAAGACAACTTCCGTCTTTGATCGTATTGATAAGAGTTTTTGATTGTTTCATTGGAACAGCCGGGCAGCCAAAGCTGCGCCCCATGAATTTGCCCCATTTCCTGTAATTATCACCGATGTATTGGGAACCATGAAGAACTATCTTTCTTCTTTCGGCCTTATCATTAAAGCCGGGCTCAAGTCCTGATAGTGTTAATGCAAGACCATGCCCGCCCCAGTACGTTTTTTTGGTTCTATAGAAACCAAGACTGCTTTGCAAGGATTCAGGTTTATTGGAAAATTTTCTTGCGTATTCACCTCCTGAATTTTTTCCATGTGCTACATATGTATTCAGTACAAGTTTATAGTCATTCAGATTGATCAGGTAAAGCCTTTTTCTTTTTGATGATTGGCTGAAATCGCAAATAGTGATCAATCCTTCTTTATTCAACTTCCCTTCTTCTTCTAATTTTTTATAGCCAGTATAAGCATAATTGAACGCTTCTTTCTTCAATCCTCTTTTGGCCAGTTTAAGACTATCGTATATCAATTCCATTTCCGGATCAAACGAATTTGTTCCGATAGAATCATTGGTAAAAAAGCTGGATTCAAATTTTGCCAGGGCTGAATTACTTCCGGTATTTAATAATGGAAGCAACATAAATGCAGCGGCAGACAGGGAGGATGATATGGTTTTTATAAACTTAGGCACGGATACGGATTCGGATTTCTAAACGGGTTTAAACGTAAAAATATTATCCACTTTCAGAAAATACAAGGTGAAACAGTAATTATCTTTTACTATCTGTGGGAAATACTTGCGAGGATCTACTGACAATAGAAAATCTACTTACGGGAAAATCAGTTTTCCATGTGATGGTGATGATGCGGGGCGTGGCGTTGTTTTGTGATAAACTCGGAGCTATAAATTTTTAATAGTAATAAGAAAAGTGAGATGAGCAATGGGCCAAATATCAAACCAATAAAACCAAATACACTTAGGCCGATGATGACCCCAAATACGGTAACAAGCGGGTGAACATTTCCTATCTTTCTTGCAAGTGTAAAGCGAAAAATATTATCAACAAGTCCGATAACACCAAAGCCATATATCAGCATAAAGATCCCTTTGCCAGTATCGCCATTGGCAAAAAAAATGATCGCAAGCGGTACGTAAGCAAGTGCCGCACCAACTACGGGAAGCATGGCCGTGATACAGGTGACTACAAACCAGAACCAGGGCTCGTTAACGCCAATGATCAAATAACCAATTAAAGCAACTATACCTTGTAAGACAGCAATAAGAGGAATGACTACCGAATTGCTCAGCACCATATTCTTTACTTCTGTGCCCAGCATAACTGCATTCTCATCTTTTAATGGCATGTGCTCATAAATATTCGCTTCCATTTTTCTGCCATTCACCAGCATAAAATAAAGAATGAAATACATAAAGAAAATTGTTCCCAATGTATTGAAGGTAGCGCCGAGTAATCTTGGGATACTACTTCTAATAAAATCACCAAGCCTGTTTATGTTTTCATCCCTTGCAATTTTAATATTGAATTTTAGTTCAATATCCGAGACAACTTTTTTCAGCGACTCCACCAGCTCATTAGAATGTTCAATAGCAAAAGTGATCTTTGAAGAAAGCATATTGATAAGTAAAGCGATGGGAAGTAGTATAACGATCATTGACAGGAGCATTAACAAAGCAGCGGTCCAGCCTTTTCGCCATTTTTTCTTTATAACGAGGTAAAACATCCATTTCCTCATTACAATATATAAGGTAACTGCGCCAAGCAATGCAGGAAGAAAAGTGTATAATTCATTAAATAATAATAACCCAAGCAATGCAATAATTAACAAGAAAATTATTTGTCGTACCCTGTTCTGGTGTATTATGTGAGTGTCCATTGCTGTAAGTTATGATTAAAGATAAAAAGAAAAGCCTCGTCCCCTTCCCCTTCTCCGTTAGAGAAGGGGTGGTACTGTATTGCAGAACCAGGCATTTACTCTACCACATTATCAATATATCAAAGCCGAACATGGTTATATCGATGATTTGTTATTACAAAAACTGAAATTAATGAAAAGCCTGGCCTCCCTCTCCGGCGGAGAGAATGAGGGAGAGGACCTTTAAATTTTTATCTCTTTCCATTTTCCTTTTTTGAAATAATACCAGGCTGCCAGGGCTAAAAAACTTTCTGCAACGGGGATCGCTATAAAAGCACCTGTTGGTCCCATGTTCAATCCCTTTGCAAGAATGTATGCTAATGGAATTTGAAATAACCAAAACGCAATGAAATTTAACCATGTTGGTGTTTTCGTATCACCGGCACCATTCAGAGCCTGTATCATCACCATCCCGATGCCATAAAAAATGTAACCCGTACCGATGATCTGCAATGATAAGGCACCATAATACAGATCTTCCGGTTCCGTTGTAAAAATGCTGATGATCGGTTTTGCAAAAAAGATAAACAGCAACATGACACCACTCATAAAAATGGCATTGTACTTAGTTGTCAGCAATACGCTTTTTTCAGCACGGCCAACTTCTTTGGCGCCTAGATTTTGACCTACCAGCGTGGCTGCAGCATTGCTCAGACCCCATGCAGGTAAAATAAAAAATACAACATTGCGAATTGCGATTTGGTAACCAGCCGATGCATGTGTGCCACCGGTTGTTGCTACAAGCTGCGCAAGTACGATCCAGCTTCCTGATGCAATGATGAACTGGAACGTAGCCGGCCAGGCGATCTTTATTAAAGATCTCATTACTGAAAAATCAATAATGAAATGTTCTTTTCCAAGGTTGATGGTGCTCTTTTTGTTCCAGAATAAATGATAGCATTGGTATAAGACTCCCATTCCCCTGCCGATCGTTGTTGCAATTGCAGCCCCTGTCAAGCCTAATTGAGGAAAAGGTCCCCAGCCCTTGATCAATGCCGGGCAAAGAAAAATATTGATCAAACTGGCGATCCATAGGCTTTGCATCGCGATCGCAGCATTTCCGGCGCCACGAAAAATACCATTGATAAGAAAAAGAAGAATGATCACAAGACTTCCACCCAGCATTATCCGGGTAAAAGTGGTTCCTTCTTTTATAACTTCAGGGGTAGCACCCATTATGCGAAGAATATCCGGGGCAAAGATCACCCCTACTACACTGATAATAACCGTAGCGATCAATGCCATGATCAATGCCTGCATACCTGCATGTGCGGCGGCTTCAGGATCTTTCTCTCCGATCCTTCTTGCTACCATTGCGGTTGCGCCAATACTTAAGCCTATTGCTAAAGAATACACGATAGTAATAACTGATTCAGTTAATCCAACAGTTTGTACAGCATTCGATCCTAATTCACTGACGAAAAAAATATCCACAACTGCAAATACACTTTCAAGACTTAATTCGAGGATCATGGGAATAGCCAGCAGGACAATGGCAACACGAATACTGCCCTGCGTATAATCATGTTCACTGCCACGAAGCGATTGGCCGATCAATGAAATAAAATGAGAAAATTTGTTTTTATGTACAGTTTGATTCTGCATGATTGAAAGAAATTAAAAATTAAAAAGTAAAAATGAAAAATTGCAACAAGAGTTGCTTATTTGTAATCTTCGGTAAAGTGCAGGCCCAGGAGACTTTATTTGTCAGGCTGAGCAAAGCGAAGCCTTCATATTCTAAAATTAACGAGGGGCAAAGCTAAGGGAAACTATTTACCGGGCAAATTGCAGGGCTGACAAATATTGATGAATAAATTGATCCTTCTGTTTGCGGCGGTATTGAAGGATAAAGCGGGGATGAGGCAAAGGAACGATCTCT
>DATDCP010000066.1:0-2076 GCA_036524255.1 Chitinophagaceae bacterium | reverse complement strand
ATCCCACTCGTTTTTGTACTCCGATAGCTTACCCATGTGAAAAGGCATAGAAATACGATGGTAAGAGTTTTTACTCCAATATTCTGTAATGGAAGAAGATCTCCAACTAATGGAATATGAAAAACAATAGATTGTTCTATTTCATTTGAGAAACGTGGAAGCTTAAAAAAATACTCCAGGTACTCTGAAGTAATAAAAGCAATACCTGCGGAACCGGCACAGTTAACAACTGCAAAGGATGCCCAACCAAAAAGATAAGCCCAAAAATTCCCATACATGTGTCGCATGAAAGCATAATTACCGCCAGTCTCGGGAATCATGGCAGCTACCTCCGCTAAGACCATAACTGAAAGCATGGTAAGCAGGCCGGCAATGACCCAGACTGAAAAGATCAAGTAGGGTGATCCAAGCAATGCGGCCATTTCAGCCGGACGCATAAAAATGCCAGAGCCGATAATGGTAGTGATGACGAGAGCTGTTGCAGTGGATAATCCAATGGTTCGTTGAAAATCCTGGTGTTGTGGCATAAAGCAAGTAAGATAACAAAAGATATGAAAGCAATATGCTTTTTACTGAATTCAACTTATCTGTAACTTCCGTGAAATAGAATTGAAATATGAAAATCAGATTAGTGGTTATTTGTTTATTTTATTCTTTGTTAACAACTGCTCAGAATAAAGTTTCGCTATTCAATGGAAAAGATCTGTCAGGCTGGAAGGTACATGGCACAGAAAAGTGGTTTGTAGAAAATGGAGATCTTGTTTGTGAAAGCGGGCCAGATAAACAATATGGTTATCTCTCTACAAACAAACCTTATAAAAATTTTGAGCTGACACTTGAATTCAAACAGGAAGCTAATGGAAACAGCGGTGTGTTTTTTCGATCATCCATTGAGGGTGTAAAGATCAGTGGCTGGCAATGCGAAGTAGCTCCAATCAATCATCATACGGGTGGCATCTATGAATCGTATGGCCGAGGCTGGCTGATACAGCCTGATTCTACTAAAGAAAAATATTTAAAGACTGGTAAATGGAATAAACTCAAATTAAGAGTTGTTGGGGATGAAGTGATCTCTTGGCTCAATGGTCATCAAATGATCTATATTAAAGATGAAAAGATCGGTGCAGGCAATGGATTTATTGCTTTGCAAATACATGATGGTGGGAGAATAAAAGTAAGATGGAGAAAAATTAAGATCAAGGAAATGAATTGATAAACTGTTGCATTGTTAAATTGCTATGTGATTAACAATTTGACCATTTGTCAATTAAGCAAATTATTTATACATCTCTTCCTTCATTGCCTTCACTCTTTCATCAACCAAATACTCATCAAACTCCATCAGGCGATCAATGATACCATTTGGAGTTAATTCGATCACACGATTGGCAACAGTCTCCATAAATGTATGGTCATGGCTGGTAAGCAAAACAATTCCTTTAAAATCGGTACACTGCTCATTAAAGCTTTGAATACTTTCCAGGTCGAGATGGTTTGTTGGTTGATCCAATAAGATCACATTAGGATTTTGCAGCATCATGCGACTGATCATGCACCGAACTTTTTCGCCACCACTTAATACATTTGTTTTCTTCAAAACATCATCGCCGCTGAAAAGCATCTTGCCTAAAAATCCTCTTAAGAAAGGTTCATCCACATCCCTCACATGATCGGGTACGTATTGACGCAGCCAATCCATCAGGTTCCAATCTTTTTCAAAGTATTGACTGTTCTCCTGTGGCAGGTAAGCATGAGTGACAGTCGATCCCCACGAATAAGAACCGCTATCAGCCATGTTTTCACCGGTAATAATATTGAAGAAACTCGTTACTGCCAGCGGATCACGGCTTAGTATTGCAATCTTATCGCCTTTGTTTACTGTAAAAGTTACATTTTTAAAAAGTGGTCTTCCATCAACAGATTTTTCTAATTTATCAACCTGCAAGATCTGGTTTCCTACCTCACGCAATTGCTGAAAGATGATACCTGGATATTTTCTATAACTCGGCTCGATCTCATCTATCGTTAATTTTTCTAAGGCCTTTTTTCTTGAAGTAGCTTGTTTACTTTTTGATG
>DATDCP010000065.1:0-6573 GCA_036524255.1 Chitinophagaceae bacterium | reverse complement strand
AGGCGATGATTTTGGCGGCGCCAATGAAGTACATAAGATCCTGAAAGAAAAAATGCCACAAGCCGAAATAAGAGTTTGCATCCTTGGTCATATCCAAAGAGGGGGATCTCCTTCATGTCTTGACAGGTTAATAGCCAGTCGTATGGGTTTTCATGCTGTAGAATCTTTAATGGAAGGAAGACACAATGTTTTTGTCGGAATTATGAATAATAAAATGCATTATATACCGCTGGAGAATGCAGTAAAAAACAAAGCAAAGATCAGCGAAGAGTGGTTGAGGATCGTGAAGATTTTAGCGAGTTAAATTTGTATTTCTGGTTTCTAAATTTCTAAATTTAATGGCCACCATAACATCTTTTGAAGAACTTGAAATTTGGAAAGAAGCGAGAAGATTATACAAAAAGGTTCTCGACCTGATAAAGAGAGAAGAAGTTGCAAAAGATTTTCGGTTTAAAAATAATTTTAAAGAAGCAGCTGGTTCGGTAATGGATAATATAGCCGAAGGTTTCGAAAGAGACAGCAGGCTTGAGTTTGTAAATGCCTTAAGCTATTCAAAGGGTTCAACTGGAGAAGTCCGGTCACAGCTATTCAGAGGATTTGAAAGTGAATACTGGAATGAATCGGAATTGAATGAACTCAATGAAGAATATAAAAGCCTTGCATCACACATTGCAAATTTTATAAAGTATTTAAACACGAGTGATCAAAAAGGGTTAAAATTTAAGGATAGAAAATCTTGAAACAAGAAATCTAGAAATAAAAAATCTCATGAGTAAAAAAGTAGAAAAGTATTTTCAAAAATCAATGAACAAAGAAGCGGGAGTTCAGCATACGAATCATCGCACAAAAATTGTAGCGACTGTTGGCCCGGCTTGTGACACCTACGATAAATTACTTGCTCTTGTAAGAGCAGGAGTAAATGTATTTCGTTTGAATTTCTCTCATGGTACACATGAAGACAAAGGAAAGATCATTGAACATATCCGGCAGATAAATAAAAAAGAACCTTACAATATTGCTATACTTGGCGATCTGCAAGGGCCTAAATTGAGAGTGGGAGAAATTGAAAACGGCGAGATCGACGTTGTTGAAGGCGATATTCTCACATTTACCAATGAAAAAGTAATTGGCAATAAAGAAAAGATCTATGTTTCTTATCCCAATTTTCACAGTGATGTAAAAATCGGAAACATCATTTTAATTGACGATGGGAAATTAGAGGTCAGGGTTCTAAGCATCGAAAAGAATAATGATGTAAAAGTTGTTGTAACGCTTGGGGGAGTTCTTTCTTCCAAAAAAGGCATCAATTTACCAGATACAAAGATCACTTTACCAGCATTGACGGATAAAGATCTTGCCGATCTTGAGTTCATTATTGATCAAAAATTAGATTGGGTGGCACTTTCGTTTGTAAGAAATGTAAAGGATCTTATCATCCTTCGCAATAAGCTGGAAGAAAAGAAAAGCAAAACAAAGATCATTGCCAAGATCGAAAAACCAGAAGCAGTTGAAAATATCCGCGACATCATTGTAGAATCTGATGGTATCATGGTTGCTCGAGGCGATCTCGGTGTAGAATTGCCAATTGAAAAAGTTCCATTGATCCAAAAACAAATTATTAAAAAATGTCTTCATCGTGCTAAGCCGGTGATCGTTGCTACACAAATGATGGAAAGCATGATCGAGAGAACAAAGCCAAATCGTAGCGAGATAACCGATGTTGCTAATGCTGTGCTGGAAGGCGCAGATGCAGTAATGCTGAGCGGCGAAACAGCAACAGGTGCACATCCTACATTAGTAGTAGAAACTATGGTAAAGATCATTGAAGAAGTAGAAAAAACAGATTATCATTATAGCCTTGAAGATGAATTGGCACCGCAACCTCATTCACCATCTTTCTTAAGTGATGCGATTTGTTATAATGCATGTAAGCTTGCAAAAGATGTGGAATCACAGGCCCTGATTGGTATGACACAAAGTGGATATACTGCTTTTATGCTTAGCAGTTATCGCCCAAAAGCTCCATTGTATATTTTTACAAAAGAAAGATCGCTTGTAAATCAATTGAGTCTTAGCTGGGGTGTAAGAGCTTTTTTTTATGATGAAGAAGAAAGTCTTGATGATATCATCTTTGACCAGATAGAGATACTTAAAGAAAGAGGATTTTTAAAATCCGGCGATGTTGCTGTTAGTACAGGAAGCACTCCTGTACATCTTCATTTACCAACCAATACACTTAAGATCACGAAACTTGATTAAATAAGAAAAACGTCACTGAAAATTCAGTGACGTTTTTCTTTCATTATTTTTTTATCGCCACAAAACAAGAATGGTTGCTGCAAGCACATGACCAATTACATGGTAACCATTATTTATCAGGTATAGATTTGAAGGTTTGTTTTCATAAACATAAGTAATACTTACCGCTGTAGTGGCAAAAGCAAAACCAGTAAGTAAGCCAAGTTTTATTCCATACACAAAATTATCTTCAAAACCGATCATGTGAATGAGCAAGGAAAGGGCAAAACAAACAATAAAGATCAATATAAAAGTAGAAGCCATCATTTTTCCCATTCCTCTTTTCAGATCGGGGTTACTCGTATCAAGCTTTATTAACTGGGCCCATTTAGTTCCAAAAAGAGCTTTTGAGTACCAGACGGCTCCCAATATAAAGTAGGCAGCTGATGCAACTAAAATTGCCCACCCGTTAAGGTGTGAAAAGATCTCCGTGTTCATATAGTTAGTTTTGGTTTGAATGTAAAAGCTATAAACAATAACCGGATTTTCAAAAATTGGTTTTATAACAAAAAGCCCCGCCGGATAGCGAGGCTCTTGATTCCTGTCAATTCAACTTACAACTTTTTAATTTTTATATTTCTAAACCAAACATTACTGTCATGATCCTGTAAACAGATCTTGCCTTTTTTAAAAGTACCAAAGCCTGGCCATTCTTTAAATTTACTCGCGGCGATCATTTTGTTCCAATTATCATCCCACATAGTTGTAGAAACCACATTCTCGCCATTTAAGAAAAAATCAAGTTTGCCATTCACACTTTTTATTTCTACCTGGTTCCACTCCAAAGCCGGCTTTACTGTTTCTTTACTGCAACTGATCAGATCATACAGATCACCGGCAAGGTGTTTAGGATATTTTCTATCATCATGCCTTTCGTTATCCAGTATTTGCATTTCGGGTCCAGTCCAATATGGTTTAGGATGTGCTGCATCTTCTTGCACATAAAACAGGATACCACTATTTCCGCCTGTATCGATCTTCCACTCAAGTTTTAGATCGAAGTTCTCATACTCTTCATCAGTAACTATATCTTGTGCTATTGTATCTTTTTTTTCAGCCCCGGCATTTTTAAGATTGCCATCTTCAACTTTCCATGCATTGCCCACTGGTCCTCCGCCATAGTTATGCCAGCCTGCTATAGTAGTCCCGTCAAATAATAATTGCCACCCATCTTTTTGTTCTTCTTCGGTAAGTAACGGGTTACTATTTGTTACAGGTTCGATCTTTGTTTCCTCTTTTTTTTCTGAAGAATTATCATTACAGGCAATCAACGATATTGCCAATGCAAAAACTAAATATTTTTTCATGCAGGGTTATTTTTTTAACATCAGTACATACTTAGCTACTGTTTCAGCATCTTCCTGTGTAAAAGTTGGATGCGCCGCCATTGGCACCTGTCCCCAAACACCAGAACCGCCGTTGATTATTTTATTTGCTAAATATTTAACCGCAGTGTCTTGCCCTGCATATTTTGCAGCCACATCTCTCCATGCCGGACCAATATTTTTTTCATCGATCTTATGACACGTAAAGCAATCGCTTTTTGCTACTATTTCAACTCCTTTTTGATAATCTGGATTCGTTGTAATATCTGCCACTACAGGCGTTTCTTCTTTTTTTACTTCTTCTTTTTTTGCTTCTTCTTTTTTCTCACCACCTCCGCATGCAGCCAATAAGCTTATCGCGGCAATCATAATAAATGTTTTTTTCATATCGTTATTTTTTTTAAAGGTGCGTAAAGGTATTTATTATTCTAATCCTAAAACTCGCCGGTTAAATTTTTCATCGCTTGACTGCCCCGCAAAATCATCAAACGCTTTTTCAGTAACACGGATAAGATTCTTTTTAATAAAATGAGCTCCTTCCCTGGCACCATCTTCTGGGTGTTTGATACAACACTCCCATTCCAACACGGCCCAGCCACTATAATCATATTGTGTCAATTTGCTAAAAATAGTTTTGAAATCTACCTGTCCATCACCTAACGAACGGAAACGACCAGCCCGATCAACCCATCCCTGGTAACCGCCATAAACACCCTGCCTGCCTGTTGGATTAAACTCTGCATCCTTTACATGAAACATTTTTATGCGTTCATGATAAATATCGATGTATGATTTATAATCCAGACATTGCAAAACAAAATGCGAAGGATCATAAAGCAGGCAAGCTCTTTTATGATTGTTTACCTTTTCTAAAAACATTTCATAAGAAATACCATCATGCAGATCTTCTCCAGGATGAATTTCATAACAAACGTCTACACCACATTCATCAAAATGATTTAAGATCGGCATCCACCGATTCGCTAATTCTTTAAATCCTGATTCAACCAAACCTGCGGGCCGTTGCGGCCATGGATAAATTGTTGGCCATAATAATGCACCGCTGAATGTTGCATGTGCATTTAATCCCAAATTTTGTGAAGCCTTTGCAGCATATTTCAATTGTTGTACTGCCCACTCAGTTCTCTTTTTAGGGTTTTTCTTTACACTGTCAGGCGCAAATCCATCAAACAGATCATCATATGCGGGATGCACCGCAACTAATTGTCCTTGCAAATGTGTAGATAGTTCTGTAATTTCTAATCCTGCTTCATTTACCAATCCTTTTAATTCATCAGCATAGGTTTTACTCTCTGCTGCTTTTTGCAGATCAATACACCTGGGATCCCATGTAGGAATTTGCACACCGACAAATCCAAGACTCCTTGCCCACTGGCAAATTGTTTTCATATTATTGAACGGTGGCTTATCACCCATGAACTGTGCAAGAAAAATTGCAGGTCCTTTGATTGTTCGCATATATCACGCAAAGGCGCTACGGCGCAACGTTTAAATTCTATAAATTGTTTACAATTCTTTTAATCCCGGACTTTAATAGCTCTTCGTTAAAATTAATCAACAAACCTAGTTTTAATCCTGTTAGTTTTAAATGAGTAAGAACCTGTTTATAATGAACAGGTGCTAATGCTTCAATTGATTTTAATTCTACCAAAACCATATCTTCTACAATTAGATCTGAACGAAAGCCAAGATCAAGTTTCATTTCCTTCCAAATAACCGGAATACCTCTTTGTCTTGAAACTCTTAATTTATATGTATGAACTAATTCATATTCCATTATGCTTTCATAAACAGATTCAAGTAAACCAGGCCCTAATTTCTTATGAATTTCAAAGGCAGCATCAAGAACTACTTTTGATATTTCATTTATTGTCATAAAACTTTGTAATTGATCATTCACCTTTGCGCCGTAGCGCCTTTGCGTGAAATCACACCTTAAACTCCATCCACTTTTGATCTGAGTTACCCGACGCAACAACATTTTCAATAAATGCCATTCCTCTTATGCCTTCATCCACACCAGGAAAATCAAGCCATTCATCTTTTGGTTTTTCACCATTCATCTTAGCACGAACAGTTAAAGAAAAATTGCGGTAAAGATTTGCGAAGGCTTCCAGATATCCTTCCGGATGACCGGCGGGTGTTCTTGAATTATGCGTTGCATAAGGACTTACATAACCAGTCCCTGCACGATAGATCTCAGCTGGTTTATCAAGCCACCTTACTAATAAAGTATTTGCATCTTCCTGCTTCCACTCAAGACCCCCTTTTTCTCCATATACTCTTATCTTGATACAGTTTTCTTCACCTGCAGCAATTTGTGTTGCCATCAATACACCGGTTGCTCCATTATTGAATTTCATAAAAGTTGCCCCGTCATCATCAAGCATTCTTTTATCAACTACAATATTAAGATTAGCGCATAAATGAGTAACCTGTAAACCGGTTACATACTCGGCCATATTAAATGCATGTGTTCCTATATCTCCCATTGCTCCGGCAATGCCGCTACGCTTTGGATCTGTGCGCCATGAAGCTTGCGCATTTCCTTCACTCTCTTTCAAAGTACTCAGCCATCCTTGTGGATACTCAACATACACTTTCCTGATCTTACCAAGCGTTCCATTCTTCAGCATTTGTTTTGCCTGTTTTATCATTGGATAGCCGGTATAAGTATGAGTAAGTAAAAGGGTCAATCCTGTCTGTGCTACTTTTTCTTTTAGTTGCTTTGCTTGATCTAAAGAAAAAGTGATTGGTTTTTCGATCGCTACATGAAACCCTTTATCAAGAGCCATCATAGCAGGATCAAAATGCACGAAGTTGGGAGTAACGATGCTGACAAAATCAATTCGTTTATCTTTTGGCATTGCAGCTTCTTTTTCCAGCATCACTTTATAATCCGTATAAATGCGGGATTCATCAAGAAATA
>DATDCP010000064.1:0-13095 GCA_036524255.1 Chitinophagaceae bacterium | reverse complement strand
TTCTTTAATAATGCATCAGTAAAATTTAACAACAGTGAAGAAGGATTTACAACATGCTGCAGGGTTACATATTCAGCTCCATTAAATTTTTCCAAAACCACCTTATTGATATTATATAAAGTACCAAGTGAAACAGTGAGTTGCGCTGAATTACCAACAAGCGAGACAAGGAAAGAACGAAAATAACATTCAACGCCCTGCGTAGTATAATTAATTGTATAGCTTCTCACTCCTTCTTTACTTCCTATGATCGGCGCAACTGCATAATGTAAGGAAGAATTTGTAGCTTTTGTAAGCAGTATAAAACTATCTGGTATTACAGCTATCGGTTCCAGATATTTAGCTCCGAGCTTATAAACCCTGTAATTTGTAATACCCGATAATTTTTTCCAATAAAATAAAACAGAATCCGGGCAATTGAAACCTATACCTGTATTGGTTCTGTTTGCGATTGTAAATGTATCGCTGACAAAAACATTTGAGCCAATTGTCATACGAAGCAAACCAATACTTGTTACGGTTGGAACACTCCAGGTATAATGACCAGTTTTTAGATCAACAGCTATTTGCACTGGTTGCCATATATTTCCTCCGGTGCTATACTCAAGAGTTCCATTTGAAGCCGCAAAAGATGATTGCCACCTGATCGTATTATTCATAGAAGGAAAAATAAAATCATTAGCAGTTGGAAATTGCCACTCAAATTTATCAACCGAGTCCAACTGCCATGCAATATGAAAGTTTTGTAGAGCAGTGCTGACGTTGGATCCTGTTACCTTAAGCTGATAACTTCCTGCAGCAGGGTTATCTATTGTTATCTGTTCAATATTATTCAGCGTATCCCTTTTTCTTTTTGCTGCCTGGGATAATGAATCAACATGAGGAAAAGGATTTAAGACCCAAGGCTGCCATGTTTGACCCGATGAAATTTCTTTCAATTCAAGATCAAGATCATTTATCAAAGCTTTTGTTGTATTAGGAGCGGCAGGCTGATCATTCCAAACCAATGTTGCCTTTAATTTTTTTATTCCTGCGGGCACAATAATAATGAAAGATTGACTTGATGAATTGGAAACACCACCGCTAAAGAACCTGGTTGTCTGCAAAGTTTTCAATGCATTATTTGTGTTCAAGCTTCCATATCCATTTTTATAATCAACTTCAGCATTGCCAACATCATCAGCACTGTTGATAAGAATTGCCTTTATCAATGAATTTGGCGGCAATACTCCAGTTACTTGTTTGTTTAATTGTTGAAGAAGTAAGGCCGTACCTGAAACCAATGCTGCTGCCCCCGAACTTCCATCTTCACCAAAAGCAACCAATTCAGGTTTTACTCTACCATCATGGGCTGGGCCTTTAGAGCTTAATTCGGCAACGGTAGAAAAAGAATCTGTTGCTCCTACAGTTAGAATATTCTTAGCCATTTTAAAACTACCTGTAAGATTTGCAAAACCATTTAGCCCGGCATAAATCCCGGTACTTGCAGAAGAAGTTCCGGAGTTACCTGAAGAAAAAATATGCAGCAATGAACCATTCGCAATAGCACTAGCATCATAAGCAACTGCATCTGCACCGTAATAGCTTTCAACGCCAACACCGTAAGAATGATTTTGAACAGAAATATTGTATTGCTGGTAAGCGCTGTTAGGATCAGGTAATAAAACCGCGAAACTTGAAGAGCTAATGGTACTTCCCCAAGCAACACCTTTTCCCAAATGCCAGCTATTGGCTCCGCCTGCGATCATTGTTGACATAATGGAAGCATGCGAGTTGACAGTGTTTGATGAAAGACTGGTTGAAAGGATTCTCCCTTTAAAATCAATGTCTGTTGTATCTGGTTTATTTTCTTTTACAGATACCGTTATTCCATCACCATTTACTAATGGAAAATTTCGATGAGCAAGATTTATTTTATTTACTGACAGATCAAGATTACCCACCTGTATCTCTTCTTTTGGAACCCGGTTTCCTTTTTCAATAAAAATTATTCCAGGTAGTGGTAGAAAAATTGTATTTATTTCTTCAACAGTGGCAACTAATTTGAAAATAGAAAAAGTTGAAGATTCAAATATTTTTTTAGTTTGATGAGCTGGTTTCCAAATTTCGGCGGGGATCTTACCATTTTTAATTGTGATCTCCAGCAAAAGTCGCCCTGTAATTTTCGCATTTCTTATTTCATTTGACAAAACAGGGGAAAGCTTTGCATTATCAATTACCTGTGCAAAAGAGCTATACGTAATAAATACACTAAACAAAACAATCGAAACCCTCATAATATATGTATGACCGCCCTTCCAACAGGTAGTTTTCATTCATTAAAAATATTGATTTCCGGATTCTCACTCAATCCTGTGTTTAACCTTTGTTGAAAACCAGGTTTCTTCAAAAAAAAGTGACCAAAACATTTGTTAGTATTTAAAAAAAACATTTACCTTTTCAGATTGAAATACCCACCTTGTATTTTTAGTAAGCACCTTATTTAATAACTCTAAAACTGACTCACATGAGACAAATGTTGAAACCATTAGCCGTCCTGCTTATTGCCGGTTTTGCAATTACCTCTTGCAAAAAGGAAGTGAAAGATCCGGTACAAGAACAAATTTCGCAAGAAACTCTTGCAAAGATCAATGATCATGGGTTTGGTACTTCAGATGTTCAGAAAGTTGAAGAAGGATATCTTGTTGAAGGAGATATCATTCTTACTGAAGAATTTTTAAATACAAGGCCAGGTGGAAATTTCTTACGTATTGCTGAAACTGAACAGTATCGTACAACAAATCTTGTAGACGGTCCGCGAGTAATAACTGTAAGTGTTTCAAGTCAGTTACCATCATCTTATATTGCAGCAACTGATGAAGCATTGGCACGTTACAATGCACAAAACCTGACGTTAACTTTCCAACGTGTTTCTTCAGGAGGTAATATTTCTCTTGTAAAAGGGAATGGTCAGTTCCTGGCTTCTGCAGGTTTCCCAAGCTCTGGCGGAAATCCTTACGGACAAGTTAAAGTAAACTCCCGTGCTATTGGCAATCAACCCCAGGGCACAGTAGCAACTATTATTGCGCATGAGATCGGTCATTGCATCGGCTTCCGGCATACAGATTATATGAGTCGTCAATATAGCTGCGGCGGATCTCCTTTTAACGAGGGTGCCAGCTCAGTAGGTGCTGTTCATATACCAGGAACTCCAACCGGACCAGACTCTGGTTCATGGATGTTATCTTGTATAGGTTCCGGCCAGAACAGGCCATTCAACAATAACGATAGAACAGCTTTAGGTTATTTGTATTAAGAGCAGATCGGTCTTTATAAAAAGCCGTCCCGATGAATCGGGACGGCTTTTATTTTTCTATAAGATAACAAACACGGTTTATTCTTCCTTCAAAATCAAATGGAGTTGTTTGCTTTGTTATATCTTTTATCGAGGATGATTGAATTGATGCAATCTCCAAAACAAATCTTTTATAGTTCGTGCTGAAATAAATTCTTCCTCCTGGTTTTAAAACCCGTAAGCAATCATTGATCAATCTTACATGATCCCGCTGAATATCTAGAATATCTTCCATTCTCTTGCTATTACTGAATGTTGGTGGATCGAGTATTACCAGGTCAAAATAATTTTCCGGGATCGTATGTAAATATTGCAGTACATCAGCATGAATGAATTTATACTTTGAAGGGTCGGCAAACTCATTAAGCTTCATATTTCTTAGGGCCCAGGCAAGATAGGTTTTAGAAAGATCCACCGTTACTATTTCATTTGCTTCTCCAGCAGCAGCATAAACTGAAAATGAGCCTGTATAAGAAAATAAATTCAAAACTTTTTTCTCCTTTGCTTCAGCTTTAACTTTTTCTCTTGTTACCCGGTGATCTAAGAATAAGCCAGTATCAAGATAATCGCTTAGATTGACGATAAACTTCAGCTTATTTTCTTCCACAATAAATTCTGATTGCTTACCTGCCGTTTTTTGATATTGTCCGAGACGCCCAGGCTTTTTCTGGCGAAGTTTAAGAAAGATATTCTCATCACTTATTTTTAGAATTTCACAGACAACAACGATGCTCTGTTTCATCCATTCATCGTGTTCATTTTCATCCATCCCATGCCGGCGTTTGTATTCAGCAACATAAATGTTTTGTTCATATATCTCAATGCAAAAAGGAAATTCCGGCAGGTCATGATCATAAAGCCGGTAACAGGTAGCTCCCATCCGTTTTGCCTGCTTGCCAAGATGCCGGTAGACCTTTTCCAGCCTGTTTTGGAACATTAAAAATTTATCTTCTGTCATAGCAAATATTTTGCGAACTTAGTCTGCTTTTTTGTAAACTGATCATATAGCAAATAATCATGTACGCTATTGTTGACATAGAGACCACAGGAAGTTATGCATCGGCTCACGGAATTACTGAAGTTGCTATTCATGTTTTTGATGGCAGCAAGGTTGTCAAAAAATTTGAATCGCTGATCAATCCGCTACAACCGATCCCCAGGTATATACAATCTTTTACAGGAATTACTGATGAAATGGTTGCAAATGCGCCTCAGTTTTATGAAGTAGCAGAAGAAATTTTCAATATTTTAAATGAAAATTTTTTTATTGCCCATAATGTAAATTTTGATTACAGCTTTTTAAAAAGTCATTTATTGAGAGCCGGGCTTGACCTGAGAGCAAAAAAACTTTGTACAGTAAGATTAAGTAGAAGAATATTCCCGGGTTTCCCATCATATAGCCTTGGGAATCTTTGCCGCTCTCTTGAAATCGAGATCAATAACCGTCACCGGGCTGGCGGAGATGCCGAAGCAACTGTAAAAGTTTTTAGCAAACTTTTGGAAAATGATAAAGAAGATTTCATTTCAAAAAGTCTTTTGCGAAATTCAAAAGAACAATCATTACCACCCAATGTACCGAAACAACATTTTGAACTGTTGCCGACTACACCAGGCGTTTATTATTTTCATGATGCGAAAGGGAAAATAATTTATGTAGGAAAGGCGATCAATATCCGAAGCCGCGTTAACAGTCATTTCAGTAATAACTCCGAAACAAGACAAAAGCAAAATTTTATCACCCATATTCATTCTATCAGTTTTAAAAGTTGTGCTACGGAATTGATGGCGTGTATTCTTGAATCGATTGAAATAAAAAAATACTGGCCAAAGTTCAATTACTCTCAAAAACATTGGGAAGATGTTTTTGGCATTTATACATATGAGGACAGGAATGGTTTTCTCCGTCTTATCATTGAAAAGAATAAAAAGAACCTCAAACCGGTTCATAGCTTTCATAATTTAACGGAAGGCTATAGTTGGCTGAGAACTGTTATTGAAGAGTATAAGCTTTGTCCTAAATTATGTTTTTTAGAAAAAGGAAATGGTGCATGTACGGGTGTAGAAAATAAAACATGCAAGGGAGCATGTATAAAACAAGAAAGCCGCTCTTCTTATAATAAACGAGTGAAAAAAGCAATTACTGAAATGAGTGATGAGTCATCTTATGCCATCGTTGACAAAGGCCTTGAAGAAACCGAACTATCTTGCATACTTGTTGACAATGGAAAATTTTTCGGCATGGGCTATTTACCATCAGAATATAAATTGTCAAACATTGATGATATAAAGGGGTATTTAATATCTTACCGCGGTAATAATTATATCCGCAACCTGCTCACAGTCCATAAAGAAAAATTTCCTTCTGCCATTATCGATCTTACCGGGAGAAACGATAAAAAACAGAAACAAAATACTTGAACTTATAAACTATATTTGCTTCCCAAATTTTTTTCTATGCTAAGAATTGTTTGTTCGCTTGTTTTCCTATTCATTTCTATTACGATCTTCTCGCAGAATACAAAAAAGGTCCCAGTTACTTCTCAAAAACCACCTGCTCCAAAACCGGTAGCACCCAAAATACTTAAAGACCTGCGTGACTCTGCCAGCTACACCGCAGGTATTCACATTGTAAATAAATATCGTTCTCAAAATATTTACAATTTTAACAGTGCAGTTGTTGGAAAATGTGTAAATGATCTGCAAACGGGTAAACCTCAACTCATCAGTAATAGCGATGCCGATAATGCGGTATTGGCATATCAAAACAAATTGATGACAAATTCAAACACGACTGTTACAGCGCCTGCGAAAAGTATTGCATTGAATGATACAAGAGATTCGGCCAGCTATGCAGCCGGTATTTATCTTATTAACTTTTTTCGTGAGTTTGATATCACCAATTTCAACGCCGACATCGTAGCAAGGGCTATCAATGATCTGCAAAGTCAAAAAAAGCCATTGCTAAATGATAGCCTTGCAAATATGGTTGCTATGCGTTATCAATACAAGCTACAGGAAGTAAAAAATAAAAGCACTATTGATGCTGGTAAAAAATTTCTTGCTGAAAATAAAAAAAGACCGGGAGTAAAAGTCACTCCAAGTGGTTTGCAATACGAGATCATTACAGTGGGAACAGGACAAAAACCAACAAAAAAAGACAAGGTATCCTGTAACTATACAGGTGCCTATATTGATGGCACCGAATTTAATAATTCATATAAAATGGGAGGCCCTATTTCTTTTGCTGTAACTGGTGTGATAAAAGGTTGGACAGAAGCCTTGCAAATGATGCCTGTCGGTTCAAAATGGAAATTATATGTTCCTTATACATTGGGATATGGCCCGGGACAATACCAGGCAATACCCGGTGGATCTGCTTTGGTATTTGAAATAGATCTGCTTGCAGTCGAAAATAATTGATCAATGAAAAGGGGCGGCTCGAAGACCGCCCCCGCCGTTGGTTAAAACCTTGAAGTCTTAACGTTTTTTCACTACTATTTTTTCTACTGTTTGTTCTCCTGTCTCGGTATCGATTACCCGGATTGTATAGAACCCTGCCGTTAGATTATCTATTTGAATATTATTATTAGCTACTCCTTTCCATTGTTTCATCACACGACCATTCATATCCATCAGTGATACATCACGAATAGTATTTACATCTGCGAACACCACATTTACTCTACCATCATTACTTGGATTTGGATAAACGATCGTTTTACCTTTTTGATTTCCCGCCCTTACCGCACGTATTGGACTATAAGCATGTTTGCCATCAAAGTCAACTTGTCTCAAACGATATTGAGTTATTCCTTTCGCATCATTAATATCCGAATATTCATAATTAAGAAGAGAGCTGCTATTGCCACGATTTGCCTTTGAGGAAACAAATCCTAAGGTTTGCCAAACATTATTGCCAGGATTTCGTTCAATATAAAATCCCCTGCTGTTTTCTTCTGTTACAGTTTCCCATTTCAAAACAACTGTTGAATGATTCCTTGCTGCTGTGAACGATCTTAATGACACAGGCAATATTGTAGCACATGCTTCTTCAACAAGAGGAGAACTTATTACATTATCGAACTCCCTTCCTGTAACATCCACATATAGTCCCCACAATGAAAAGGGTTCAGTACAACAAAAGAGGCCTGGCAAATTCACAAACCCGGTATTAAAAGAACCAGGTGTAAGTACAACTGTATCTGAAACAAATAAAAGTGAATCGTCTCCATTTGGTTCCCTCACGCCATCCAGATCATCAGCATAAAGTCTAAAAACTACATGAAAATCTGTAGAAGCTAAAGAATTAAGCGACAAAGCATACTGGAACGGAGGTGTTACACAAGATTTTTGAAGTGAGATGGTCACTTCTCCGAATGATTGACTAAGTCCACAAACATAACATTGCGCTTTAGGATCAGGCGCATTTGAGTTAGAGCCCCATATATCAGTTTTAATACTTACAGGAGCTCCGCATGGAGTATTCACGATAACTTTTAAACTAGTGATCTCAAATTGCAAAGTATCTGAATTACCAAGTCTCGTGATTGTCGCTGTTACTTCGGGGGAGTTTAATGGAGAATTTAAAACCACGCTGTTATCATGAGGATATACTTTCGCAAAATTTGCTGTAACATCAACAGGCACACCAGGATCGAAAGTGAGTTCATTAAGCCCAACGAATCCCATATCGTTAAATGATTTGCCAGGGTCATCAATAGCGGTGCCTAATTGCTCACTTGTGCCAGGATCGGCGGCAGGTGTATTTCCAGAACAATCAAAGATGGCAGGATTTGGATAATCCTGGCTTAACCAGGAATGAAAGAAAAGATTTTTGAAACCGGAGTTAGTCACAATTTCAAATTTAAGACTGATCGTATACTGGCATTTATTCGGCCCTAAGCTCTCTATATCAGTAGAAAAAGCCCGGGCAAGATTTGGGAATGTAAGATCACATTGCGCATTAATATCCTTAGATGAGAACAAAGCGATGCTAATAAGAAAAAGAGAGAGTAAAAACTTTTTCATGGTACTAGGTTTAATTATTTAATAAATATTACTACGGGCAAAGAGATTGCCCGGATCAATGCATAGGAATAATTGTTACGATGCCAAGTACAAAAACCTATCCATTGTCCGCACCATCAGATTTCATGTTTTGACTGAATCTTTTTAAGCTTGTAATAATTAAACTGTGGAAAAATGAGTAAAGGACCTTTCAAAAAGTGGGGAATATTTTAAACACAGTAAAAATTTTTAAGGAGTTCTTTGCTGTGAATCGTGTTTTTACAATAATACTTTGATCACTAAAATAAAAAAGGGGATGGCACGAAAACCACCCCCGCCGTTGGTTAAAACCTTGAAGCTTTAACGATCTTTAATTACTATCTTTTCAGCCTGCTTTCCTGTTTTAAAATTATCGATACACAAAGTGTAAAGATCAGAAGCAGGATTTTCTATTTGTAAAATGATATTCATTATAGTTTCTTATTGCCTGGTCTCTGCCATTTCATTTCCTTAATTGACACGTTTCAAGCCGCATCCTTTTCATATATGACAATTAACTTGTCATCATTAACTGTTAGGGAAATACTTTTTTGATTTTTTGAATGCCGTTATCTGCGTCGAATCAGACTGACATTACGGTTGCCGTTAATGTTTAGCAACTCCTGGAGTTAGAAAATTATTTTATAAAAAAAGGGGTGGCACGAAGACCACCCCCGCCGTTGGTTAAAACCTTGAGCTTTAACGCTTGTTTACAATGAATTTCTCTATTACCTGCTCACCTGTTTCCACATTCACAATTCGTATGGTATAGAATCCTGCATTGAGGTTATCAATACGGATGTTATTATTAGTAACGCCTTTCCATTGTTTTAAAGTTTTGCCGCTTACATCCATCAAAGACACATCACGTATGCTATTCGTACCCTCAAATACAATATTTACTTTACCATCCCCGCTTGGATTAGGATAAATAATTGTGTTGCTCTTTTGACCTTCCCCACGAACTGAACGGATCATGCTGTATGCTTGTTTACCATCAAAATCAATTTGTCTCAAGCGATATTGTGAGATCCCTTTTGTGTTATTAAAGTCTGTAAGAACATAAGTAAGCGGTGAACTGCTATTCCCATTTGGTGCTTGTGAAGCGACATAAGTAATTTCCTGCCATCCACCATTTGAAAGCATACGTTCGACATAAAAGCCTTTGTTATTGGTTTCGAGCTCAGTTACCCATTTCAGATCAACATTCGATTTGTTTCGATCTGCAGCGAATGATCTTAATTTAATTGGTAACGTACCACATCCGAGAAATATGTCACCGGTTGTAATAGTGTTAGTAAGCGTCGAACTGGTGACATCTAATTTTATAGCCCAATTCCGATATGGATTCGTGTTCCCGTAAGGGTTTTGCATAACTAGTGGGCCAGATTCAAATAAACCCCCATCTACAGATGCAATAAGATCCACATCGCCAGAAGTAAGCTCAACAAAATTAGCTGACAGAGGATCTTGCAAAGTCACCACATAATGGAAATCCGTTAGTGTTGTATTAGTTGTTGTCAGTGAAAAACCATATTGACGCGGTAGAGCACAATTTGCAGTTAGTGTAAGTGTCGGGTCATTAAGCGTTTGGCCAACGTGAGCAGCCCAGCATTGAGCCTGTGTTCCATTATTGTTTTGGTTGGCCCAGATAAGTGTTCTAGTTTTAATTGTGGTGCCACAAAGTGTTCCTGGAATTACAACCGTTACATTTCTCATTGAAATGCTATCTAATCCCCCAGTCCCAGCCGAAAGTAATGTTTTTGTTACAGTCATTCCAGGTGCAGTAGGATTCGGACCGTTAGGGCTGGTCAAGATAACTGTGTTATCAGGAGTATACCCACCCGTACCAGAAGTAGCACGAATAACCATATCTTGTGTTGTACCAAAAACACTTGCCTGGTTCAGCAGTCCAATGTCAAGAATTGAAAAACCGGAAGTACCATATTGAAGTGCACCACCTAAAACGCTCGCTGTAAAAGCGTTGTTCTCAACACTTCCGCCACATGGGAAAACGGAACTACCAATTTCGGCAGGGTATTCATCCTCTAACCATGTGTGAAAATAAATTTGTTTATTTCCATTATTTGCGAGCAACTTAAAATTAATATCGAATGTTACTACTGTTTTTCCTGGTTGGATATCACAATCCTGATCCAGAATAGTAATTCGTACATCCTGGGGTATTAGGTTACAGGCGCCCGTGCCCCCAGTACACACTGTTTGTCCATACGTTTTTACTGTAAGTAGCGTAGATGCTAACAGTAAGAATAAAAGTAAATTCTTTTTCATGCTTCAAGGTTTTGTGTCTCGCCTGAGGCGAGACGTTTTTAAATAAATAGTTTTTACAGTTAACGAATACTACCCTTCGGCTTTATTTTTCGGGGTAGTGTATATGATGAGTTATTTCATCCACAATTAATGTGGTGATCCATCAGGAATTTGGAAACCTTGGCATTCAGAATAGGAAGGGACTTAGCTTGGTAAGCTTCAATGGAAAATTGGTACTGATAGTTCAGAAGTATTGGAAAAGCCTCGTGTTTTAATATCTATTGTAAAACAATAAACATTGCAACTACACAGTAGAGCTCAAACGAAATGGATTTTTTAACCAACGGCCTTTTTAATAGGAGAGTGAAATTTCGGGGAGATTGATTTTACTCAATCGAAACGCTAAAATAAACAGAGTTTTTAGAAATACAAATACTCTTACCAAATTTCTTTAAAAAAAATAACCATCCTCAATCATTAATATCTAAACAAGTGCTTTAAAAACAGAAGCTGGTTTCGTTTAGGATCATGAGGTTATGACCTGTTTTGCCAGTTTTACCACTTTCTGGATGGTTTCCTTAGCTGTCATATTCGTATTATCCACTAAAATGGCATCATCGGCTTTTCGAAGAGGACTTTCTTCCCGGTTGCTGTCAATATAATCCCGCATTTCAAGATTTGCCTTGATCTCCTCGATCGTAATGTTAGGATTTTTATCAAAAAGCTCTTTAAATCTCCGTTCCACCCTTACTGCATTATCTGCAGTGAGGAAAATTTTAAGCTCGGCTTTGGGGAAAACCACAGTACCGATATCACGTCCATCCATTATTACACCTTTCCTTTTACCCATTACTTGCTGTTGTTCAACTGCAAATTTTCTTACTTCCTTAATGGCAGCAACATCACTCACTTTTTCTGCAACAACAAGGTCACGAATAACGTATTCTACATTTTCACCATTCAGATGCATCTCGCTTTGCTCGCTTTTCTCGTTATATATAAATTCAAGAGAAATTTCATCTAATGCATTTTTTACCTCATTTTTATCTGTCCAGTCAACATGATTGCGTAAAAAATAAAGTGTAATGGCACGATACATAGCGCCACTATCAACATATAAGTATCCCAGCTCCTTTGCAAGCTCTTTTGCCAAAGTGCTTTTACCACAACTGCTCCACCCATCAATTGCTATGATAATTTTTTTGCCCATGTATTTGCAAAAATAAAGAGGCTATTTCAAAGCAAGCTTTTTTGGAATACAAAGTACACGGCGAACCGATAACTAATCGGAAGCCGACGAACAAAAAAGGTGGCTTACTTAATATTCTTATATGTTTGCTTTTATGCTCTTCGAAAATTATGGAACATTAATAATGTCCTTTACATTTGATAATGAGAATTTGATTATCTGAAACTTTGTAAACAAGACGGTGTTCCTGGTCTATACGTCGGCTCCAATATCCGGTCCAGTTGCCCTTAAGTGGTTCAGGTTTACCAATACCTTTAAAAGGATCCCTGTCAATATCACGTAAAAGCTCTTTAATACGAGCAATGATCTGAGTATTAATTTCAAACCATTCATTGTACTCAGCAAAAGCAGTTTTGGTAAAAGCAACGTTGCGCATTATGTCTTTTTGGGAGAATAAGTCACAAATTCTTCCATCGTCATAGAAATAATATTGCCACTTTCTCCTTCAGAGATAGACCGTTCAAGTGCATCGGCATAGTCAGGATCGAATTCTTTTAGAGAAATAGTAACGTCAATATTTTTCTTACTGCCGATAAAGTTTTTGATCTTATCAAGCAGACTGGCATTTAATTCAGATGGTTGTACTTTAATGATTGTTTCCATAATTATAATTCGAGAGTAAAAATACAAAAAATAAAAGGTTACTGCATCTATGATTTCATGCTTCTTTAGGGCATATTTAGTGTTGCATACACCCTCACTGAGAAACATGTATCAACGAAATCAGAACGGCTTTTTTGCTTCCTGGAATTTTACGCCTTCAAATTTTGGCGTCAGTTTCATGTTATAAAAAATAAATGAATAAATATCTGCCGTAGTTTCTAATCCTTTTCTCAGGTTGCTGGCGCCATGCCCGGAGTTTACATCTATCCTGATCAACGCCGGATTACTGCCTTTGTATTTTTCCTGCAAGGTTGCAGCATACTTAAATGAATGTGCCGGCACAACCCTATCGTCATGGTCCGCTGTTGTGATCAAAGTTGCTGGATAATTCAATCCTTCTTTAATATTATGGATCGGCGAATAGGCATACAGATTTTTAAAATCACTTGCATTATCACTGCTTCCATATTCTGCTATCCAATTCCAGCCAATTGTGAACTTATGAAAACGCAACATATCCATCACTCCCACTTGTGGAATTGCCACTTTACAAAGATCAGGACGTTGATTGATAACAGTCCCAACCAACAAT
>DATDCP010000063.1:0-11047 GCA_036524255.1 Chitinophagaceae bacterium | reverse complement strand
TTTATGAATCGAACAATTTTTATAAAAGTTATTTCCCCGTTTTTTCTCCTAATCTTTTTAATCACGAAAATCGTGGTTCTTCCCGGCTGCGCTAATATGATACCTCCCACTGGCGGCGACAGGGACTCACTTCCTCCCCTGCTTTTAAAAGTATCACCTCCTGATTCAAGCAAAAATTTTGATACAAGAACGATCACTTTTACTTTTGACGAGTTTATCGAACCGCCGCAGGAGATCTTTAAAAATCTTCTTGTTTCGCCTTCTCCTTCTATTCCTCCTAATGTGGAATCGAAATTAAGAACACTTACAGTCAAGATCAAAGACACACTTGAACCCAACACAACTTATTATTATAATTTTGGCGATGCGATAAAAGATGTTAATGAAGGGAACGTGTTACATAATTTTTCTTACATCTTCACAACGGGCAACACATTAGATACATTGCAACTTTCAGGTAAGGTTTTACTTGCGGAAACCGGTGGCGTCGATAGTACATTGTTTGTTATGCTCTACAAAAGCGGAGTGGATTCTGCAGTTATAAAAGAACGACCCCGCTATATTGCCAGGGTGGATGGTAAGGGTAATTTTCGGTTTTTATATTTGCCATCGGGCACCTATTATATATATGTAATGGATGACAGGAAACTATACTCTGAACAATCACTTTTTGGATTCAACGATAGTGCTGTAGAAATTAAAGCTAATTCATCACCCGTTACCCTATATGCATTTGCAGAAAAGAAACAGCAACAACCAACATCACCAATAAGTTTTACAGGTGGAAATCGGGGCAGTGCAAAACCTGATGAAAGAAGATTAAGGTTTTCAACCAGCGGCAATATGCAGGATCTTCTCGGGGATTTTTATTTAAGCTTTGAACGTCCGCTACGTAATCTTGATACGACAAAACTGCAAGTAAGTACAGACTCAACTTTTAACCCTGTATCCTCCTACTGGGAAATTGATAGCTTGAATAAAAAACTGACCTTAAAAATTAACTGGAAGGAAAATACTCGTTACAATTTAATACTTGATAAAGATTTTGCAGAAGACAGTTCCGGCCGAAAACTACTTAAGACTGATACCCTGAATTTCACAACAAGAAAACAGGACGATTATGCTTCTCTAAAGATCAGTTTTACTAACATTGATCTTTCAAAAAATCCTGTATTACAGGTTTCTCAGAATGGAGCTGTAGTAAAAACATTCCCCTTGAGCACTACAGAGCTTAATCAACCTTTATTTAATCCCGGTGAATATGAACTCAGCATTCTTTACGATGAAAATAAAAATGGGCATTGGGACCCGGGTAAATTTTTCGAAGGAAGAAAACAACCTGAACTGGTTAAACCACTCAATAAAAAGATAACCGTCCGTTCTAATTGGGACAATGAGTTTGAAATAAAGCTATAAGCTATCTTTGCCTTATGCAATTTTCCTCTCAACTTCTTGAAAATGCTGTCAACGAATTTGCCAAGCTTCCCGGTATTGGTAAAAAAACCGCCTTGCGGCTGGTGCTGCATTTATTAAAGCAGGAGGAAAATAATGTACAGCAGTTCAGCGAAGTGATCGCTAAAATGCGCAATGAAATAAAATTTTGCCAGCGTTGTTACAATGTAGCCGATGGGGATATCTGTTCGATCTGCGCTAACAGTATGCGTAAGCAGGAAACCATTTGTGTTGTGGAAAATATCCGCGATGTAATTGCTATCGAAAGCACCCAGCAATACAACGGCACTTATCATGTTCTTGGTGGTATCATTTCTCCGCTTGATGGTGTTGGTCCTGATCAGCTCAATATTGAATCACTCATCAACAGGGTACAAAAAGAAAAAACAGAAGAGATCATTTTTGCATTGAACCCAAACATACAAGGCGATACCACTATCTATTATATACAAAAGAAGTTACAGAATACGAATATCCAGATCACTACAATTGCAAGAGGTATTGCATTCGGCGGCGAACTTGAATATGCCGACGAAATGACCCTGGCCCGCAGCCTTCAGAATCGGTTGCCTGTAGAAAAGTATGTAAGCAATAAATAGGCTGAGGTTGAGATTAAGGCTAATCTTTTCTCGATCTAAACCTTAATCTCTCTGTTCATCCTTTGCTCAAATAAGAAAAGCCTTTATCTTTGCCCCACAGGCGGATTTGTTTATTGTTCGGCCTTTACGGAACTAATAAACGCAAAGAAACTTCACTACTGTTTCCCAACGTTTATATGGTTCAGAGATTTTTAAATATGTAGTCAGCTGTATTGCTACTATGAAGCTTTTGTTGCGATGCGCAGCCTGCCCTGAGGGAACCCGAAGGGTTCATCATTCGCAATTCTTATGAGCATACTCGCAGCTCAAAGCTCATGGCTCACAGCTTAAAACTTTGATTATGGATATTAAAAAAGAGCTCGAAAAACGCATTCTCATCATTGATGGCGCCATGGGCACGATGATACAACGCTATAAACTTGCTGAAGAGGATTATCGTGGCGAAAGATTCAAAGACTGGCCTTCTGATCTCAAAGGCAATAATGACCTGCTTAGCCTTACACAACCGCATATCGTTAAAGAGATACATAAGCAATACATTGAAGCCGGCGCTGACATCATTGAAACAAACACCTTCAATGCTCAAAAAATATCATTAGCTGATTATGGAATGCAGGCATTAGCTTATGAAATGAATTTGGCCGCGGCAAAATGTGCAAGAGAGGCTGTAGATGAATTTAAGGCCCCCTCTAACTCCCCCAACGGGGGAGAAACCAACCGCACAAACCAGAAGACTGAACAGCCCGAATTTTATGCTGATGCTGATCCTTCAACATACAAGCTTTTAAAAGAATTTGTATCACATCATCGAAAGCAATCAACTGAAGCAGAAAACATATTGTGGAACTTTATTCGTGGAGATAAGTTGAATGGTCATTCATTCAGAAGGCAACATATAATTGGAAATTTTATAGCCGATTTTATTTGCCTTGCTAAGAAACTAATCATTGAAGTGGATGGTCTGCATCACCAGTTGCCAGATAATAAATTAAACGACGAAGACAGAACCTTATGGTTGAGTAGAAAAGGATACTCCGTTATCCGCTTCACAAATAATGATGTCTTATCAGATACAGAAAATACCTTGCTGAAAATTGAACAGAAACTTGACTCCCTTCCTTTTGCTGATAAAAAAAATTACAGCCAGGACTTTCCCCCGTTGGGGGAACAGAAGGGGGCCGGCCCTTGGGTAGCCGGCGCATTGGGACCATTAAATAAAACATTATCGCTTTCACCCGATGTAAACAATCCTGGTTTCAGAGCTTTAACTTTTGACGATGCTGTGGATGCTTATTATGAACAAACAAAAGGATTGGTTGATGGAGGTGTTGATCTTTTATTGGTAGAAACGATCTTTGATACATTAAATGCAAAGGCTGCAATCTTTGCAATTAAAAAATATTTTAGGGATACAAAGAAGAGTACACTTCCAATAATGATCAGCGGAACTATTACCGATGCATCAGGAAGAACATTAAGTGGCCAAACGTTGGAAGCGTTTTATACATCCGTGATGCATGCAAAACCAATAAGTATTGGTTTGAATTGTGCATTAGGGGCGAAAGAAATGCGACCACATATTGAAGAATTAAGTCAATTAGCATCCTGTTATGTATCGGCTTATCCCAACGCAGGTTTACCAAACGCTATGGGAGAATACGATGAAAAACCCGAAGACACAGCCCATTTCCTTGAAGATTGGGCTAAAGAAGGGTTTGTAAACATAGTCGGGGGTTGCTGTGGTACTACACCCGATCATATTCAACACATTGCAAAACATGTAAAAAAAATATCACCAAGAAAATTACCGGAAACTGCTAGAGAATTGGCGAATTGAGTATTATCTTAGCTTAATCAATTGTAGCGATGGAAAAGACCCTATTGATTATAGCAATTCTAATTATCATCGTTAATAACTTTTCAGTTATCCGGAATGTGCTGGTGAAGAGGAATACCTAGATGCCGGAAAAAACTATCATTCATCCATACTTACGTCTTTCAGGTTTAGAGCCATTAGTTGTTCGCCCAGAAACAAACTTTGTAAACATTGGCGAAAGAACCAATGTAACAGGCTCTAAAAAATTTGCACGTCTCGTTAGAGAAAATAAATATGAAGAAGCACTGAGTGTTGCACGCCAGCAAGTGGAAAGTGGTGCACAGGTGCTTGATGTAAATATGGATGACGCCTTATTGGATGGCGTTCTTGCCATGACAACTTTTCTCAATCTTTTACAAAGCGAACCAGATATTGCAAAGATCCCCATCATGATCGACAGCTCTAAGTTCGAGATCATTGAGGCAGGATTAAAATGTGTACAGGGCAAATGCATTGTGAATTCCATTTCAATGAAAGAAGGCGAAGAAAAATTTATACAACAAGCTGAAACATGTTTGATGTATGGCGCTTCAGTAATTGTCATGGCATTTGATGAAAAAGGACAAGCCGATACAAAAGAAAGGAAAGTTCAAATATCTCATCGTGCATATAAGATTCTCACAGAGCAAGTAGGTTTTGATCCTCAGGATATAATTTTTGATCCCAACATTTTTGCTATTGCAACCGGTTTGGAAGAACATAATAATTATGCGGTAGATTTTATTGAAGCGACCAAAGAGATAAAAGAGTTGATGCCGTTGACAAGAATAAGTGGTGGTGTAAGTAATCTTTCTTTCTCCTTCCGTGGCAATGATCATGTTCGTGAAGCTATGCATTCTGTTTTCCTGTTTTATGCGATCAAAGCAGGGATGGATATGGGAATTGTCAATGCAGGACAGCTGGTAGTATACGATGAGATCGAACCGGGATTAAAAAAACTTTGCGAAGATGTAATTCTCAATCGTAATAATGACAACAATGAAGCAACTGAAAAATTAATTGCTTTTGCCGAAACAGTGAAAGCAAAGGGAAAAGTGGAGGTTAAAGATGAAGCATGGAGAAAGACATCGGTGGAAGAAAGACTGAAGCATTCATTAGTAAATGGTATTACTGATTACATTGATATTGATACGGAAGAAGCAAGAAAAAAATATCCGAAACCGCTTGATGTGATCGAAGGTCCTCTGATGGCAGGCATGGATGTGGTGGGAGATCTTTTTGGAAGTGGTAAAATGTTTTTACCCCAGGTAGTTAAAAGTGCAAGGGTGATGAAAAAATCGGTTGCCATTCTTACTCCTTATATTGAAGCTGAAAAAGAAGAAAGAAAGAAAGCCCATTTAGCAGCCGGCACTGAAAATAAAGAATCAGCCAGTGCTCCAAAAGTTTTGTTGGCAACAGTAAAAGGGGATGTTCATGACATTGGTAAAAACATTGTTGGCGTTGTACTTGGTTGTAACGGTTATGACATCATAGACCTTGGCGTGATGGTACATGCAGATAAAATTTTGGATACGGCTGAAAAAGAAAAAGCAGATATAGTTGGTTTAAGTGGGTTGATCACCCCGTCATTGGATGAAATGGTGCATGTTGCGCATGAAATGAAACGTCGTGGAATGAAGCAACCATTATTGATCGGGGGGGCTACTACTTCAAGAATGCATACGGCTGTAAAAATTGCTCCACAATATGATAATGGTGTATTGCATGTATTGGATGCAAGCCGTAGTGTTACGGCTGTAAGTTCTTTATTAAGTAACGAGCAGAAGCAACCTTTCCTTGCTGAAACAAAAAAGGAATATGAGAAACTTCGTGAGCAGTTTTTAAACAAGAACAAAACAAAATCTCTTATTCCCTATTCTGAAGCAGTAATAACAAAAGAATATTTTGACTGGAAGAATTATAAACCGGTAAAGCCTGCAACTGAAGGTGTAAAGGTTTTCAAAGAATTTGATCTTGGAACTATCGCAAAATATATTGATTGGGGTCCGTTCTTTATTGCCTGGGAAATGCCGGGACGTTTTCCGGAAGTATTATCCGATAAAATTTTTGGTGCCGAAGCAAAAAGAATTTATGATGATGCACAAAAACTTTTAAAGAAAGTCATTGATGAAAAATGGTTTACTGCAAATGGCATAATTGGATTTTGGCCGGCAACAAGTAACAATGCAGATACTGTTACACTTCAAACAGAAAAAGGTGAAATAAAACTGGAATCGCTTCGCCAGCAGTTGAAAAAAGCCGTTGGTCAACCTAGTTTTTCATTAGCAGATTTTATAATGCCTAGCCCATCCCCTCAAACGATTCAAATAGAGGAAGACGCTGCTAAAGCCCCTTCCCGAGGGGAAGGGGAGAAAGAGTCTGGTTATATGTGGGCTGATCCAATTACTTATCCATCATTAAAAGAATTTGCGTTACACCATCGCTTTAATCCAACACAAGCTGAAGAAGTTATTTGGAATCTTGTTAAAGGAAAAAATTTAGAAGGATTCAAGTTCAGACGACAGCACATTATCGGCAACTATATCGCAGATTTAGTTTGTCTTGATAGAAGATTAATTATTGAACTCGACGGACTGCAACATCAATTGCCAGAAAATAAAGAGTCAGATGAGGCCAGAACACTCTGGCTTGGAATGAAAGGATTTAAAGTGATACGTTTCCATAATGAAGATATACTTAATAAAACTGAAGAAGTCGTCGATAAAATTCTAACAACGTTAAACAATCAGCTAAGCATAAAGGAAAACAACGATCTAAGTTCCCCCTACGGGGGACAGGGGGCCGCAACTGATTTTATGGGTGCATTTGCCGTAAGTGTTTTTGGAGCCAGCAAATGGGTTAAAAAATTTGCAGATGAACATGATGAGTATAACAAGATCATGGTACAAATTCTTGGCGATCGTTTAGTGGAAGCATTTGCGGAATGTCTACATGAAAAAACAAGAAGAGAATATTGGGGCTATGCCAAAGATGAAAACTTTAGTAATGAAGAATTGATCAAAGAAAATTATAAAGGTATTCGTCCGGCTCCTGGTTATCCGGCTTGTCCTGATCATACAGAAAAAATAAAACTTTTTGATCTGTTGAATGCGCAGGAAAATATTGGTATCGAATTAACCGAAAGCCTTGCTATGAATCCGCCAGCTTCTGTTTGTGGTTGGTATATTGCGCATCCGCAAAGTCATTATTTTGGTGTGGGGAAGATCATGCAGGATCAATTGGAAGATTTTGCAAAGAGAAAAGGAATGAGTATCGATGAAGCAACGAGATGGTTGAGACCTGTTTTAGAATAGTTGTTACAATTTAAATATCTCTATCTTCAATTATTAAACTTCAAATTATGGGAAAACAATTTTCACTTCTGCTGGTTACAGCCCTAATTTATTTGTCTGCTTCGGCACAGAATAATCAAAAAATTGTGTTCGATTTTGTAAAAGCTGATACCGCAGATTTTCGGGTCATGGTTTTACAAATAAAAAATGTTCTAAAAGAGGATCCTAACACTTCGATGGAAGTTGTTTGTTATGGCCCGGGATTGATGATGCTGGTTAGTGACAAAACCAATGTGTCAAAAGAAATGGAAGAGTTACAAAAATCTCCTAATGTAAGCTTTGTCGCATGTGCAAACACTATGCGCAGACTTAAGGTTGAAAAGAGCCAACTGGTGCCATTTGCAAAAATTATACCTGTAGCAATGCTTGAACTATCGACCCGCCAGAAGGAAGGATGGAGTTATATTAAAGCCGGGTTTTGAGTATGCTCCATGAATAAATAGTATGATTTAAAATACAATCATGTCTTTATCAGATAAGCTAAAATCATTTTTACAACAAAAAGAAAAAAATAATATGGAAGCGGGTGAAGTATTTCTTGCAGAAAATGGAAAAAGGGAACCAGTTGTAACTCTGCCAAGCGGTTTACAATATGAAATTATAACCCAGGGTGATGGTGAAAAACCATTAGCACACAATACCGTGACCTGTCACTATCATGGGACAACTATAAAAGGTGAAGTATTTGACAGCTCAGTAAAAAGAGGACAGCCTGCAAGTTTCCCATTGAATGCAGTAATCAAAGGTTGGACAGAAGCATTGCAGCTAATGCCTGTAGGAAGTAAATGGAAATTATATATTCCCCCCCATTTAGCTTATGGAAATAGAAGTATCAGTCGTGAGATCGGCCCAAACAGCACATTGATCTTCGAAGTGGAATTGATTTCCTTTCGTTGATTATTATTTAAAAAATTAGCCCTTCATAACAAACAGCCCAAGATCTGTTAATTCATTTTTCAATTGTAGCGGATTATGGAAGTGAATTCCTTTTATTCCCAATTCTTCAGCTGCTTTTATGTTTCTTAAATTATCATCTACGAATACCGCTTGGGAAGGTTTTACATTATAACGATCAAGCAGTTTGTTATAAAAATCATGAAAAGGTTTTCTTGTCTTTTCCTCGCCACTTACCACTCTACCATCAAACCAATGAAGAAAATCATAGCGATCTAAAGCAATATGAAACGTCTCTGAGCTCCAATTGGTAAGTGCATAAAATTTTAGATCTTGGTCTTCTTTTAATTGTCTGAATATTTCGACTGTGCCTTCAATCGGTCCACCCAGCATCTCTGTCCACCTGCCATAATAAGCTTTTATTTCACTTTCCCATTCCGGATGTTTTGCTACTAATTCCTCTGTAGCTTTTGCTATCGGGTATCCGGCATCCTGGTTCTCATTCCAATCATGCGTAGCTACATTTTCAAAAAACCAATCGATCTCGTCTTCAGTTTTAAATATTGTACGGTAAACATAACGGGGATTCCAGTCAATAAGTACTCCGCCAAGATCAAAAATGACAGTATTAATTTTCATGTTGGTTTTATTTCTTTTAAAATTTTATCAAAAATAAGGATCATCGTCTTTCCATTAACCATGGGGAACGTTTCCTTGGCTTTATTTTATAATTGGTACTGATATAAGTACGAATATGTGACATGGCGGCATCAATATCATCCGTAAGTAATACCAGCGAAAGATCCTCTTTTGCTATTGACCCATTATTCGCCATATGTTCAAGTACATCCCAAAGTTCCTTGTAATACTCCTTTCCAAATAATACAATTGGAAATTGAGTGATTGTCTTTGTTTGTATTAACGTTAACGTTTCAAAAAATTCATCCATTGTTCCGAAACCTCCCGGGAGAATGACAAAAGCATAAGAGTATTTTACAAGCAAAACTTTTCGAACAAAAAAATGTTCAAAAGTGATCCATTTATTCATATAAGGGTTCGGCTGTTGTTCAAATGGCAATTGGACATTGCAACCAACCGAAATACCTCCATTTTCAAAAGCACCACGGTTTGCAGCTTCCATTATACCGGGTCCCCCGCCTGTCATCGTAACGAATCCCAACGCGGAAATTCTTTTTCCGAATTCTCTTGCAGCAATATAAAATTTGTGATCTTCTTTAAACCTTGCCGAGCCAAACACAGTAATGCATGGGCCAATAAAATGCAGTTTCCGAAATCCACGAAGAAATTGCCAAAAAACCCTGAATGCAAATGATAATTCAAAGCCCCGGCTTTTCGGACCGTCAAGATAAACATGAGATTTTGGCGGGATAAGATGCTCTTCGGGTTTCATTTTCAAACTCCTTCTTTGTGATAAAAATAGAATAATCCTGCTATACTTATTTATTCAATTCATTTAACTTGTCGTCCTAATTTTTACCATGCGAATTATCTCTTACAATGTAAATGGAATAAGAGCTGCGATCAAAAAAGGTTTTCTTGACTGGCTGAAAACTAATCCCGCTGATGTGATCTGTGTACAGGAAACAAAAGCGTTGAAAGAAAATGTAGATCATATGTTATTTAATGATCTTGGGTATCATGACTATTGGTTCAGTGCACAAAAAAAAGGATATAGTGGCGTAGCAGTATTTTCTAAAATAATTCCTGACAAAATAGAAATAGGCAACGGGCATAAAGTCAGTGATGATGAAGGAAGAATTATTCAACTTGATTTCAAGGATGTAAGACTTATCAACGCTTATTTTCCATCTGGAACAAGTGGTGACATAAGACAAACATTCAAATATCATTGGTTGGATGAATTCTTTACCTGGATCAATAACTTAAAAAGAAAACATCCAAAGCTGATCCTATGCGGTGATTATAACATTGCCCATAAAGAAATTGATATTCATGATCCAAAAGGCAATAAAAACTCATCCGGATTTTTACCGGAAGAAAGAAAATGGATGGATAAATTTTTTGAGAATGGTTGGACGGATACATTCCGTGAATTTCACACTGAGCCTCATAGATATAGCTGGTGGAGCCAGCGTTTTCCTACTGTTCGTTTGCAAAATAAAGGCTGGAGAATTGATTATATAAATGTTACAGATCCGCTAAAAAAGAAGTTAAAGCATGCGGAAATTTTTCCCGATGTCAAACATTCTGATCATTGTCCGGTATATTTAGATATCGAAATATAAAGCTGCATTTGAAATTTCTATTGTTTAGTTTTAGCAGCTATTATTCACCAAACCACCTCTGATGACAGGATTGATCATTCTGCTTATTCTCATTCCACTGATTGCTTTTATTATTCTTGTTGTTATTTTAAACCGAACGTCTGATCAACAAAAACTCACGGAATCATTATACGATCGTATTAAATATTTAAGTGATGATATTGCAGCGCTTACTAAAGAAGTCAGAACCTTAAAGGAACCCGTTGAAACAAAAAACATAACTGTTGAGGAAAAGCCTGTACAAAAAACATTTGTACCACCACCGATAGTAGTAACTCCAAAAGAAGAAAAGCCAGTCTTTACACCTGAAATAAAAAAACAGGAGCCGCAACCTGTTATTGAGATCAAACGAGAAGAGATCGTTGTTGAGAAAAAAGAACCTCCTAAGCCCTTCTTTGCTTCTTCTTCAAAATCGGAAACTGATCTTGAAAAATTTATTGGAGAAAATCTTTTAAGTAAAATCGGCATTACCGTATTAGTATTAGGTATTTCATTTTTTGTAAAATATGCGATAGATCAAAATTGGATAAAAGAAGCTGGTCGTGTTATCGTTGGTCTTATTGCCGGCGGCATCTTGATCGGTATTGC
>DATDCP010000062.1:0-6283 GCA_036524255.1 Chitinophagaceae bacterium | reverse complement strand
TAAATACAGTTAAGGTTTTACCAGACTTTAAAGTAAACCTTAGCATAACCCGGCAAGAACCGGTGCCGATCGATAAATGCACCGTATGTATTTTTGGCGCAGACATTACAAACCAGGTAATGAAGGGCTTAAAAGATGAACTTGATCTTGCAAAAAAAGCGATCGAAGATTCTTTTGGTGTTGTTGACCTGAAACCCCAGGTCCAGCAATTATGGAATAAACTAAATGTTTCATATAATCTCTATGGGCTGGGGTGGTTAAAGATCAATCCGCAAAAGATCCGGCTTACAAGTTTAGTTGCCCGGAATGATTCTTTGAATATCTTTCTTGGAATGACGGCTAAACCGGTTATCAGTTTTGAAAAAACAACCGATCTTTTGACGCTTGCTCCCAATCTTGATAATTCAATTTCGAAACCGGGGTTTAATATTTTCCTGGATGCTATTTTAAATTATGATTCACTAAGTAATATTATAAATGCACAATTAAAAGGAAAAGAGTTTGATCTTTCAAAGGGTAAGTCAAAGAAGGTTATCGTAGTAGAAGATTGCAGGATCTATGGAACCGGGAATGAAAAACTTATTATTAAAATGGCTTTTTCAGGAAGCAATAGCGGCATTGCCTATTTCACTGGCAAACCTTTTTATGATGCAACTAAAAAAATGATCGAAGTGAGAGAAATTGATTTTGATGTGAAAACAAAAAGTCTTTTGTTGAAATCAGCAGATTGGCTATTTAATAAGCGAATTATTAATGAAATTACCCGTGTATCACGTTTTGATCTTTCAAATTATATTGATACTGCAAAAATTATGATCAATAAACAATTAAATATTGAATGGATCAAAGGAGTTAAAAGTATCGGTTCGATCAATGATCTGAAAATTTCCGGATTCTATCCATTAACTGATCATTTTATAATACGGAGTAATGCAAACGGCGACCTGGTGATAAAAGTAGATGCAATGAATTTTAATTTGCAATGATCAGCCTACCCTGAATGCAAATTTCTTTTGTGAAAAATAGCTGAATGCAACCACAAAAAATGTCGTTGCGATCTTTGCAGGAAGTGGCCACCAGCCAAAAACCTCGACAAATAATTTCAAGAAGCCATAGTTAAGTAGAAAACATACAAATACCACGGAAAGGTATTTGGTCATTTGCACTCTTTTTCTCGTTGTGGCGGATTCCGGGAATACAACATAACGCATCAGGAAATAACCTGTGAGAAATGAGACAGGAAATGAAAATAAGAATGCTGCAATGTGCGGACTAATAGCAATTGACCCAATATGTACGATCTGTTCATGTAAAACATAATGAAATAAGATCGTAAAAAGAACTATATCAAATGCCGTGTTACTTCCACCGCAAGCTGCATAGCGAAAAGTTTGCCTGTCCATTAGTTTACTAAAGGGCGGATAAAAGAGATCAATAAACGCAATGATCCTGTCCTTGATATTATAGACCATTTCTTTCATGAACCGGCAAAGATACAGGTTGCTTTTTGCAGATGCAACCCGCCGGGAAACTACTATTTTTGCGGCATCACAAATAACAATCGAATAACAAATCAAAGTAGAGATGAGCATTGCAGAACAAATAAGAAAGGCATCAAAAAAAACACTCCAGGAACTTTATAGTCTGACCATTGATGAAAAAGATATACAGATCAATGAGACCAAACCAGAATTTGAAGGCGACTATACATTGGTTTTATTTTCATTTATTAAACAACTAAAAAGATCACCCGAACAACTTGGCAAAGAGATCGGCGATCATCTTGTGAATAATAATCCTGATCTTTTTTCAGCATACAATGTGATAAAAGGTTTTTTAAATCTGACTGTAAAAAACAATTACTGGATAGAGTTTCTTCAAAAGAATTATGTAGATCCAAATTTTGGAAAGAAGAAAAATACTGGCAACAGGGTAATGGTTGAATATTCTTCACCCAATACAAACAAACCTCTTCATCTTGGTCATTTAAGAAATAATTTTTTGGGGTGGAGTGTAGCGGAAATCTTAAAAGCAAATGGGTCTGAAGTAACAAAAACCTGCATAGTAAATGACCGCGGCATTCACATTTGTAAAAGCATGATCGCATGGCAGCTTTTTGCAAATGGCGAAACTCCGGGAAGCACAGGAAAAAAAGGCGATCATTTTGTTGGTGACTATTATGTAAAATTCAATGATGAATACAAAAAACAAATAGATGAACTGATAGGAAGCGGTAAGACCAAAGATGTAGCTGAAAAAGAAGCACCGATCATGAAAGCTGCCCAACAAATGTTATTTGATTGGGAAGCAGGCAAACCAGATATTATAGCGCTTTGGAAAAAAATGAATAATTGGGTATATGATGGTTTTGATATTACCTATAAACGTATAGGCAGTGATTTTCAAAAGATCTACTACGAAAGCAATACCTATCTTCTTGGAAAAGATATCGTAAAAGAAGGACTAGAAAAAAATGTTTTCTATAAAAAAGAAGATGGAAGTGTCTGGATCGACCTGACCGCAGATGGTTTGGATGAAAAGCTGGTAATGAGAAATGATGGAACTTCAGTTTATATAACCTCGGACATTGGATTGGCTGAACAGAAGTTCAATGAATATAAACCCAAAGAAAGCATTTATGTAATAGGCGACGAACAGAATTATCATTTGAAAGTTTTAAAACTGATCGCAGAAAAATTAGATATTCCTGGTGCAGAAGGAATTTATCATTTGAGTTATGGAATGGTTGAACTGCCAACCGGAAGAATGAAAAGTCGCGAAGGAACTGTTGTTGACGCCGATGACATGGTTGATGAAATGGTAGCGATAGCCGGCAGGCACACGGAAGAATTAGGCAAAGTGAAAGACTTTACAGAAACAGAATTGAAAGAGCTATATGATACTTTAGGTATTGGTGCATTAAAGTTTTTTCTGCTTCGTGTCGATCCTAAAAAGAGAATGATCTTTAATCCTGAGGAATCGATCGACTTCCACGGATTTACCGGGCCATTTGTCCAATACACACATGCAAGGATCAAATCGATTTTGAGAAAAGAGAAAGGAGTCAGGAGTCAGGAGTCAGGAGTCGGGAGTCTTTTAAAATTGGAGAAAGAGCTTATCTTAAAACTTGAACAATATTCAACTATTGTTGAACAAGCAGCAACGGAACATAATCCATCTGTATTGGCGATCTATGCATTTGAATTAGCAAAAATGTTTAACGCATTTTATACTGAGCATTCGGTGATGAATGCAGAATCGGAAGAAAAAAAACAATTAAGATTGAAGCTTTCTGAAATGACGGCGAATGTTATTGCATCTACAATGGGGTTGCTGGGAATAAAAGTTCCGGAAAGAATGTGATTCTGTCGACAGCAAAAAATTGCTGAAAAAGATTAGAACGTACAAGTGTGCGACGCAACGAAAGCTAAATAGTAATTCAGACGCTGACTACATAATAAAAAAACCTCCGCAAAACGGAGGTTTCAATTTTTTTATACATATGTTTTTACATTCCCGGCATTGATTTTTTCTGTTTGTACTTTGCAAGATCTGGATCCATTTCAATTGCTTTATCACAAAGGGCAACTCCTTTTTCCTTCTCCCCTTTTTTCTGGTAACTCATCCCGATCATATAAAGTGATTGTGCATTTGTCTTATCGAACGTAAGCACTTTATCCCAATAATCGATCGCATCCTGGTACTTGCCTGAATAATAATAAGCCTCTGCCACCATATTAAGAATATTCAGATCACTTGGTTTCTTTACAAGTATATCTTTCAAGATCGCCATGGCCTCTTCAAGCTTGCCTACATTTAAATAAGCCACTCCAAGATTTTCCATGTAATCGTTGTCTTTTTTATATCCTCTTTCACCCGCCAGTAAAATACATTTCAATGACTCTTTGTCTGCATTCATTGCATAGTAAATAAGACCAAGCTCATATATCCAATTACTTTTATCAGGGGCTAATGCTATCGCCTTATCAAAATAAGGAACTGAAAGTTTATAGTTCATCATATCTGCATAACTGCGTGCAATAAGGTAAGGGACCTCTGCATTTTTCGGATCTTCTTTTTCTGCAGCCTGCAAATATTTTATTGCTTCACCATAATCATCTCTATCGTAATAAATTTTTCCAAGCATGTAACCCACTTTTTCAGTAGGATCAGCCTTCTTTAATTTATCAGCATAAAGGATCGCATCATCAAATCGCTTTGTATTAAAAGAAAGATTTAATAACTGCTTGTATAATGCGGGTGAGTTATCTCCCATCTGCTCCAGCTTCTGGTACATCTCTCTTGCCTGCGCATATTTGTTCAGGCTCTTTAAGACATCAGCAAGTTCTGTAACGATCGCTTTATCGTTAGGGTTATACTTATAAGCTTTGTCAAGGTTTTTCCAAACCTCAAGCTTACGTCCTGCTTGTTTTTCTGCTAAGGCTTTTTGATAGAAAAAATTTGCACTGTCTGTTTGCGAGTAAGTTGTTATTGCAACTCCAAAACTCAAGATGGTGAGTAAAAAGGATCTCATAGGGTGTATAATTAGGATTTTAAAAAACGGTACTCCTAGTAAAAGTAATTTCTTAAGTTGGTAAATCATAGCCTTTAACCTCGATATTTTATTGCACTAATCGCTGAAATAAATCATTTCAAAACAATGGCGGCTAAAGGCGGAAGATTCAGTGTTAACTTATAGAGCTTTTGGTCTTTATCAACGAGTTCGGATCTTATATCAGGATTAAAAACGTTCCCTGTTCCCCAATATTTTATAGAGTCTGAATTGAAAATTTCCTTGGTAAATTCCTTATCCCGGATGTAAATATCCCAATCATTTCTAACGACAGGCGTTAGATTAAGGATGATCAATAGTTCGTCTGTCTTTTTCTTTCCTTTCCGTTTGTAGCAAATAACTGACTCTGCCCGATGATTTAAATCAACCCACTCAAACCCTTCAATGTTAAACTGATTTTGAAAAAGTGCCGGCTCAGCAACCAATATTTTATTCAAATCGGCCACGCAATCTTTTAATAACCGATGACCATCATGTTGTAACAAAAACCAATCCAATTCTGATTTATAATTCCATTCAGTTGTTTGTCCAAACTCATCACCCATGAACAAAAGTTTTCCACCGGGGTGGGTCCACATATAAGAGTAAAGCAAACGAAGGTTCGCAAATTTTTGCCATTCATCACCCGGCATTTTATAAAGCATTGGGCTTTTGCCGTGTACGATCTCATCATGACTTAGAGGCAGCATAAAATTTTCATCATAATAGTACATCATGCTGAAAGCAAATTTATCCTGGTGATGCTGCCGATGAATGGGATCGATCTTAAAATAATCAAGTGTATCGTGCATCCAACCCATCATCCATTTCATTCCAAAGCCCAGTCCTCCATTCCATGTTGGCTTTGAAACTCCCGGCCAATCAGTGGCTTCCTCAGCTATTGTTTGAACATCGGGAAAATCACGGAAGATAGTTTCGTTGAGGTCTTTTATAAAAGCAATTGCTTCCAAATTCCCGTCACCACCATATTCATTTGGCTCCCATTGACCATGCGTTCTTGAATAATTTAATTTCAGCATTGATGAAACAGCATCAACCCTTATTCCATCAATATGAAACATATCAAACCAAAATCTTGCACTACTTATTAAAAATGATTTTACTTCTCCCCTTTTATAATTAAAAATATAACTATTCCAATCCGGATGAAATCCTTTGCGCATATCTGCATACTCATAGGTGTGGGTGCCATCAAACATAAACAAGCCATGAGCATCATAAGGAAAATGTGAAGGCACCCAATCGAGCACTACACCAATTCCTTCTTTATGAAACGCATCGACCATTCTCATTAATCCCTGCGGATCACCAAATCGTGATGTTGATGCAAAAAAGCCAGTGCATTGATAACCCCAGCTTCCATCAAAAGGATGTTCCATCACCGGCATCAACTCGACATGCGTAAATCCCATTTCTTTTACATAAGGAACTAATCTTTCTGTTATCTGGTCATACGTATTATAAGATTCTTCATCATTTTTATCAGGTCGCTGCCAGCTGGCCAGGTGAACTTCATATACACTCCATGGCGCTTCCAATGAATTATGTTTTTTTCTTTTCTTCATCCATTCCTTATCCTGCCAATCATAATACATGTCCCATGAAATAGAAGCGGTCAACGGTCGCTTCTCCCAAAAATTTGCAAATGGATCACCTTTATCGAGTGCTCTTTTTTTATAACCGATTATATGATATTTATAAACCTCTCCT
>DATDCP010000061.1:0-15602 GCA_036524255.1 Chitinophagaceae bacterium | reverse complement strand
GAAATTTTTTTCCTTCAATAGTTGAGAAAAGAATTTCCCTTAGAATAATCTGTAATTTAAATCATGAGAAAAATATTTTTCTTTTTACTTGTTCCCGTCACCGTATTCTCTCAATCATTTACCAAAGAAGAAATTTCCCGTTGGGAAAAACAGGCGAAGAATGTTACTATTATAAGAGATAACTGGGGTATACCGCATATTTATGGAAAAACAGATGCAGATGCGGTCTTTGGGTTAATGTATGCTCAATGTGAAGACGATTTTAAAAGAGTGGAGATGAATTATGTTGAAAAGCTCGGAAGGATGGCGGAAGTAAAAGGAGTGTCATCTTTATATGATGATCTGCTGATAAGAATGATCATTGATTCTGCTGATGCTGTAAAAGATTATAACAACTCACCAGCATGGTTAAAAAAACTGTGTAACGCTTTTGCAGATGGCATTAATTATTATTTATACAAGAACACTAATATTAAACCTGCATTATTAAGTCGTTTCAAACCATGGTATCCTTTACTATGGACAGATGGAAGTATTGGTGCGATCAGTACTGCTGATATTTCAGTAAATGAATTGAAAAATTTTTATTCAGGTGAGCCATCGGTTTCCATTATAAAACAAGAACAGGAAGAAATATTAACTGGCTCAAATGGTTTTGCCTTTTCCCCAAAGATCACGGAATCAGGAAATGCGATCCTTTATATTAATCCGCATGTTACTTTTTATTTCCGTCCCGAAGTGCACATGGTGAGTGAGGAAGGATTAAATGCTTATGGAGCTGTTACATGGGGACAATTTTTCGTTTATCAGGGGTTTAATGAACATTGCGGATGGATGCACACTTCAAGTGCCGTGGATGCTGCGGATACCTATATCGAGAAAATTTCAAAAAAAGATGACAAGTGGATGTATGAATATGATGGAAAGTTAAAACCGGTTATTCAAAAAAGGATTTCTATCAAAACAAAAAAAGAAACCGGTATTGAAACAACTCATATCAATGCATTATTTACACAGCATGGTCCCATTATGGCAAAAAGAAATGGACAATGGCTGAGCATAAGGGCAGACAACCGCATTATGAATGGATTGGTACAATGCTGGCAAAGAACGAAAGCAAAAAGTTTTAACGATTTTAAAAAGACACTTGACCTTAAAGGAAATATTTCAAATAATACTGTTTATGCAGATGCAGAAGGAAACATTGCTTACTGGCACGGCAATCGTATTCCTAAAAGAGATATAGGATATGATTGGAGTAAGGCAGTTGATGGAAGTATATCTGCAACAGAATGGAAAGGGTATCACAGCATCAATGAAACAGTTCAAAGTATAAATCCTCCAAACGGCTGGTTACAAAATTGTAACTCTACACCATTTACAGCTGCAGCAACCAATAGTCCTAAAAAAGAAAACTATCCTGCCTATATGGCGCCTGACGGGGAAAACTTTCGCGGCATTAATGCAGTAAGAGTTTTAAATGAGGAAAATAAATACACGATCGATAAGGTGATCAAAGCAGGATATGATAAAAGACTCTCGGCATTTGAAATTTTAATTCCTGCATTGATAAAATGTTTTGGACAAAATGTTCATGGCAATGACACTCTTTATAACCAATTGTATGAAGCAATATCAATTTTTAGGAGCTGGGATTTTCGTTGCGGAGAAAATTCAATTGCAACAACTTTGGCAGTTGAATGGGGACAAAAGATCTTACCATCTATTTTTAGAACAAAGGTTGTTGATGATGAAGAAGCGGACCAGGTTGATAAATCAAAATATTTTGCAGCAAATGCAAAGCCCGAAGAATTATTGCAGCCATTAGTAGCCACAATAAATGATCTGAAAAATAAATATGGTCGCTGGCAAATAGAATGGGGCGAGATCAACCGCTTTCAAAGAATATCATCTGATATTGATCATAAGTTTGATGATAGTAAACCAAGTATCCCCGTTGGGTTTGTTTCTTCCACATGGGGAATGCTTCCTTCCTATACCAGTCGTACTTTTCCCGGCACTATAAAAAGGTATGGAGTAAATGGCAATAGCTTTATATGTGCCGTTGAATTCGGGAAAAGAATAAAAGCAAGGTCGTTATTGGCCGGGGGTGAAAGCGGTAATGAGAAGTCAAAACATTTTTTTGACCAGGGATCGATGTACAGCCAGGGTCAATTTAAAAATGTTTTATTTTATAAAGAAGATGTGATGAAGAATGTAGAAAAAATGTATCATCCAGGGGAATAGAAAGTAAAAAGAGTTGCCTTTTGGCAACTCTTTAAAATTGATCGCTATTTAGTCCTATTAATAATTATGTGGTTCGTTTACAGGAGTTGTAACTGTTTTTTTGCCAAGAATGTTACCAACTCCATTCATGTTTTTATCTAAAAACTGCTTTCCTCTTTTTTTCAGATCGGTTTTTTCTTCAGGCGTCATTTTTGAATACCTGTAAAAACCATAAGCTGCAGCAGCGAATAGTAGGCCTAATAATTTTCTTTGCATAAATTAATATTTTAAGGTTTAAGATTTATTGATATAAAACATAAAATATCGTGCCGCAAATAATTATTAATACTGGTGAGACATTAAATGAGAATAAAGTTCTATAAAGAAGATCAGCCTTCGATAATTCGCAGTTTTGCATAATTCAGCATTATCTTTTTTTCTCCGTTTGTCTCAAACTTAATTGTTGCAATAGGATTATGCGCTGCCCCTTCTTTTTTTATCACTTCACCGAAACCGAATTTTTGGTGTTCAACTTTTTGCCCCACTTGCAAATTAGACACGTCGCTTGCTTTAAAATCAGCAGATGGAACATGCTCAATAACTTTCTGAATTGTGGTTTTCGGCGCTAAATAAGACGGAGATTCTTTTTTTGTTGACGACCGGTTGTCTGATGTCCAGTCTTTGCCGCTTCCTCCCCATCCTTTCATTCTTTCAAATGCAGTTCCGTTGCCATACCCCTGGTTTTTTGCACCACCCCCTGCAAAGCTTCTGTCAATAAAATTTTCAGGAAGCTCATCCATAAAACGACTTGGTTCATTTTGCACTAAGGAACCGAAACGATAACGAGTATTTGCATAAGTGATCCACAATCTTTTTTTGGCTCTTGTTATTGCTACATAAAACAACCTCCTTTCTTCTTCCAGCTCTTCTCTTGTGTTTATGCTAAATGCATTTGGAAAAAGCATTTCTTCGAGGCCAGCAACAAATACAACAGAGAATTCAAGTCCCTTTGCAGCATGTATCGTCATTAGTTTTACAGTATCTGCATTGGGATCTTTGTCATCTGCATCCGTTAACAATGTGATCTGTTGCAAATAACTTCCAAGGCTTTTATCTACCACCTCTCCTTCTTCATTATCCGGGCTTTCGATCCATTCTTTTATTGAGTTCAGTAGTTCCTGTATGTTCTCATATCGTGCTACACCTTCCGTGCTTTTATCATTAAAAAGTTCCTTTACAAAATTTGTTTGTTTGCCTACATGAAAGGCCACATCATAAGCATTATGCTTTTGCAACATGCTCTGAAAACTCTTTATCATTGTTACAAAACCTTCAATAGCTTCTAACGTACCAGCTTTGAACCCAAAAGTTTTTGCCTGTTCCAGCACTTGCCACATGCTGATATTATTTTCATTGGCAAACAAAACGGCTTTGTTAATAGTTGTTGTGCCAATGCCTCTTGCAGGATAATTGATGATGCGTTTAAGTGCTTCTTCATCCCTTGGATTAATAGTAATTCTTAAATAAGCGATATAATCTTTGATCTCTTTGCGTTGGTAAAAACTAATACCGCCATAAATAGTATAAAGAATACCCATGCGACGCAGCGATTCTTCAAAGGCCCGACTCTGAGAATTGGTGCGGTAAAGAATTGCAAAATCCCTGTTGTAAAAATGGTTACGAAGCTTTTGTTCCTGAATGGTGTCAGCAATAAATTTTCCTTCTTCGTTATCGGTCATTGTTCTTACAATACGGATCTTCTCTCCTTCTGCATTTTCAGTCCAAAGATCTTTTGGTATCTGGCTCTTATTATTTTTAATGACCTCGTTGGCTGTATTTAAAATGCTTTGTGTGCTGCGATAATTCTGCTCCAACTTTATCACTTTTACTTCTTCATAGTCTTTTTGAAACTGTAAAATATTTTGGATGGTGGCGCCACGAAAACTATAAATGCTTTGTGCGTCATCACCCACTACACACACATTTTCATGCATAGCACCGAGTAATTTTATTATTTCATACTGTGCGGGGTTGGTATCCTGGTATTCATCAATTAAAATATACCTGAACTTATGCTGATACTTACTCAGGCTTTCAGGAAATGTTTTTAATAACTCATAAAACTTTAAGAGCAGATCATCAAAATCCATTGCGCCGTTCTTAAAACAACGCTTTACATATGCATCATAGATCCGGCTTATGGCCGGGCGATTGCTGCGCATATCCTCCTGTTGAAGATAGTAGTCATTGCCATATTCTACCGGGCCAACCAATGCATTTTTGGCTGAAGAAATACGATTGTAAACAGTGGAAGGCTTATATTGTTTATCATCCAGATCTAATTCATTGATCACGGTTTTAACCACACTCTTTGCATCATCTGTATCATAAATGGTAAAGTTGTTTGGATAACCCATTTTCGGTGCCTCGGTCCGAAGAATTCTTGCAAATACGGAATGAAACGTACCTATATAAAGATTCCTTGCTTCATTGTTGCCAAGAACATGCTCGACCCTTTCCTTCATCTCCTTTGCAGCCTTATTTGTAAAAGTGAGAGTAAGAATATTAAAAGCATCTACACCATTTGCCATCAGGTGAGCCACCCTGGTCGTAAGTACTTTGGTTTTTCCACTGCCGGCACCGGCCACGATCATTAATGGGCCATCAATATGTAATACGGCCTCACGTTGTCTTTCATTCAATCCTTCTAAATAATTTGTCATTTTGTTTTTATCACCCTGATCTCGCCTCAGGCGAGACGAAGGGCGGTCATGGCCGCAAATTACGTCATCATTGCGGCTAAAAAATTTGTCTTAAAAACTTTTACTAATTAAAAACCCCGTCTCGCCTTAGGAGAGACGGGGCATCGAATATTTTTATTTTTAAGAAGGCTCTTTCTTTGGTTCCAATAGTTGGAAAAACTGATCTAATTGTGGCAGGATCACTATTCTTGTTCTCCTGTTCGCTGCCTTGTTTTCTGCACTACTGTTTTGAACTACCGGGTTGTATTCTCCGCGGCCAGCTGCAGACATCTTTTTTGGATCAAGACCATATTCTTTTTGTAAAATTCTTACCACTGAAGTAGCTCTTTTCACACTCAGATCCCAGTTGTCGATCAATACACCACTGCGATAAGCAACATTATCCGTATGGCCTTCCACCATAAATTCTATATCGGGTTGATTTTTCAATACAGCAGCTACTTTTCCAAGCACTGTTTTAGCCTGGGACGTTATTTCATATTTACCGCTTTTGAAAAGCAGCTTGTCTGAAATATCAATGTAGACAACTCCTTTATCCACTTTAATATTTATATCCTGGTCATCCATGCTACCCACAGCCCCTTTCAGGTTCATCACCAATGCGAGGTTCAATGAATCTTTACGGGCCATGGATGCCTGCAGATCCTGTATATAAAGATCCTTGGCGCCAATATTTTCAAGCGATTTTCTGATGTTATCTGCCTGTGCGGAGGATACAACAGAAAGGTCTTCCATTTGTTTTAATACAGTTGTGTTAGTTTGTTTCAAAAAATCGATCTGCTTATTAAGATCAGCAATCCGATTATTTAGAGTTGCTTTATCATTTTCCAGGGCCGTTTTCTGACGTCCCAGTTCTGCTTTATCATCATTACATTTTGTAAGATCACCCTGCAGTGCGGTGTGTTTTGTTTGCAGCTCCGCATAATCTGACTGCGATTTCTTAAATTTTTTACTGCTCACACAAGAAAAAAGAAAGAAGGTCGATAGCATTGTTACTGCTACTAATTTGTATTTCATTGGTAAATGTTTTTGGTGGCTGAAGATATAAATTCAAAAGTATTTGGTCAAAACAATTCTACGAAGGCCAAATGTTAAAATTGAGCATTTACTTGATATAAAATATTTTACCCGGCAAGGTCTTCATTTGAGGATATGCTTTCAATATACGCAATGACCTGGCCACGGGATCTATTCATTACTTTCTCAAGTCTTTTTATTAATTCTTCTTCTTTTCCGGGAATATATTCAAGATCCTCATCGGTAAGGTTGATGTCATTCTCTTTCATTCTTTCTTTTACTATTTCCCAGGCAACCTCTAACCTCAATACAGATGGATTTTTCATGTTCAATGTTTTATGAATGATTGATAGAAAATAAAAGCTCTGCGTTTCAAAATCAAACCCGGTGCCAACAATTAGGTTATGCAAAAAATCCCATATTATTTTAGTAACTTAGAATAGACTGAACTTATAATATGCGAAGCCTGCTTTTTTTTTGTTGCCTTTCTCTTCTTTGGATAAATGGTTTATCGCAAAGAACTATAGATGTAGATAAAGACCCTAACGCAAATGGTGGGATACTTCAAAATGCATACACTGTGGGTGGTAAACCATTTGTTACAGCGAAATTTTCAAAACTTATCGAAGGTTCCCCATTTTTTAATGAGCAAATGATGCGTGGCACGATCATTTTGAGCGAAGGAAAAGAACATAAGGACCTCTCGGTGCGACTCAATCTCTTGGAATCGGAGGTAAATTATTCAGGAAATAAACAAATTGAAATGATAACTACTTTACCTGTCAAAGAAGTAGTATTATCAGATACTATTCAGAAAATTGATCATCGCTTTATTTTTTCTGAGTTTATAGAGATATACGATAAGCCAGAAAAGGATTTTTACGAATTACTAGAAACCGGAAAAGCAGAATTATACAAGCAGCACAAAAAAAAGCTATTGGAAAGTAAGCCTTATGGCTCTGCCACTATAGAGCAAAAAATTCAAACTGAAATACGCTATTTTATTTTAGTAAACGGGCAATGGATAAGAATAAAGAAAATGAAAGATCTTACAACTGCCTTTTACAAGAAAAATAAAGAAATTGCAAAATTCATTACTGAAAGAAAGATATCTGAGAAGAGTGAATCTAACTTCGAAGCAGTAACCGCTTATTACAACAGCTTGTTTACCGGTAAATGATCAATGCAGTTATATGAGGATGGATGAATAATACCTCTATTTCCATTTTATATTACATCCAATACTAGGTCTTTGTTCTTGTGGAACAGGCTTATTATTTATTACACAATCCAAAGCGTGGCGAATATCTTTCCCGGTTACGGGTATTTCATTACCCGGGCGACTATCATCCAATTGTCCCCGATAAACGAGTCGAAGATCGTTATCATAAATAAAAAAGTCAGGAGTGCAGGCTGCATCATATGCTTTTGCTATTTCCTGTGATTCGTCATATAAATATGGAAATGGATATTTCAGTTCTTTCGCAACCTGCGTCATTAACCCGGGAGAATCATCAGGATGATTTATAACATCATTTGCACTGATAGCGACAAAACCAATTCCTTTGTTTTTATAGTCATTCGCCAACTCTACTAATTCTGCATTTACATGTTTAACAAAAGGACAATGATTGCAAATAAACATGATCATGGTTGCTGTTTCACCCTTTACATCTTTCAGTGATATTTGTTTCCCGCTTGCAGTATCGGGCAGTAAAAAATCAGTAGCTTTTGTGTCCAGCGTAACCATTGTTGAAGGAGTTCTTGCCATTGAAATAAAAATTTAAAAGTAACTCTAACTGCTAAGCGGCCTTTGCGAGATTCCTTTTTTTTCTGTTCAGGTATTTCTCAAAAACTATTTCACTCATCGGTTTGTTGTAAACTTTACTTTCTACCCATGAAATGATATCGAGATACGCAAATGATCTTGTTTCAAAACGATTCTTTTCAAGATGCTTTATTTTATCCAGGAACTTTTCAAGCTCTGGCTTGATCTTCTTTGGAGAAACATTGAATGATTGTCTTAAGAAACGGAACATCTCTTCCTCCACCACGGTAAGGTTTTTCATTTTCGCCATATACCGGTAAACGGATTTGATAAGTGATTCAATGATCTCGTCATTTCCCAATTCATAATGTGCCATCAGGTGAAGTAAACGGGCATAGCATTGCAGATCTATCCGGAGATCCCCCGCACCATTGATGATCTTTTGTAAATAATCAATTGCTATTCCGTATTTGCCGGCGCCGAAATAAAGAGTGGCAATCTTATAATTGAATACAAGTATGCGATGCCCGTCTACAAACAGTGCATATTCTTCGAGATTTTTTTCTATCGAAGGCACCAATTTCAATCCTTCTGCAAAACTTCCTTTCATCAGGTGCCAGTTTATTTTGGCACTATTGATATAAATGGAAGTATGAGTACGAAAATTATCATGACGCTTTGCAATATCTGTCTTTGCAAACATTTCAAATTTCTTAAGTATAGTTTCAAATCTTTCAAAATACCGGAGATCAAAAAGGGCATTCAGCAATGTATGTACTCCTTTTATATAGTGCCCTGTTTCTACTTCTTTCATCACTGGGTGTGCTTCAAAAAGATCGATCCATTTCTGGCTATAGCGATAATACATCAGGAAGTCCTGGCGGATAAAAGCATACCAGCAATAACTCTGATACAAATAAAGCTTTTCATAAAAACCATTTACTTTCTGCACGTCGCCAGGTAAATAATTTTTGAAAAATGTATTCAGCTCTTTTTCGTCCTGGTCATTTCTTGCATGACCATATAATACAAACCAGCGATATAAAAGCAATGCAAGGTTAGAAAGCCTTGTTACCCTATCTATATGTCCACTGATCTCCAACGCCTCTTCAGCCATTTCTTTTGTTTTATCAGTAGTACTACGGGTAATATGCAATGTTTCAATTTTCTTTTCTAAAGAAAGCAATTGAACCAGGGTATTAAACTTTTGATTCGCCCTTGCAAGCTCTTTTGCTCTTTCTAAAATTCGAAGGCTATGAATTTTTAAACCTTTATTATACAGTATGCGGGCATTATCGAGATGTTCACTCAATTGCAAATCGATATTATCAGTTGTTTTTAATAACCGAAGACTTGCCAGCAATTGTTTGTATAAATGGTTTTTTAAATTGGCTAATTGTGTTTTCGAAATGCCGGGCATTTTTTTCAACAACAGCCTCTCGTCGTACTCCTGCAGCTTATCCAGTGCATCAAAAAGCTGTATGATCTTAAGATCCTGTTTAGCCGAGCTTCTCTTTATATAAAGCTTGAAATGTCGTTTTTCCGACTTTTCCAGCGAGTGGACGAGTTGAAATAATATATCAGAAAACCTGTTGGACATAATAAAATATTTTTTTGGAAACGCTTCGCTTGCAATGAGTTACCTAAAATCTCACCCGTTTGAAATGATAAAACGGGGACCAATATATTTTCAGTAAGACAAAGCCGCGGTATACTTTTGATCTGCGTCTCTGTCAATTTCATAAGCAAGCAATCGTTGAGAGTAAGACAAGCAGCAGAGAGGCCTAAAAGAGATTTTTATCGATTTTCATATGGCAAGCAATCGTGAGAGGCCAGTCCGTTTCTACGGAAGGGCCTTTTTTGTGTCCGCAAATTTAATTTGGATTCTCGGAATTTGATAAAAAATTTTATGATCTTGATTTCGTGGCAATTGTCATCACATGAGCACTAATTCCAACCATTACCGGGTCATTTTCAGTTTGCCTTATATATTCAAGCATTTTGCTTTTTGAATCTTCATCATTCCATCTTTCCATAAAACCAGGCGCCAACCACCCAAATCCTTCAATAGCTATTGAATTGAATTCAGAAAAACCGGCTGCAGCAAATTCCTCGTCAATTTCTTTTTGTGTGTGAAAATGCGCATCTGTAAAATACATGGGGTGATTGACAGGATTAAAATGATTGCCATCTCTAAGATCCTGGTTCACTATATTTTCAAAAGCAGGATCGTCAATAAATCCTTGCCAAAAGCCATCAAACAAAGAAGCATATCTTGTAATTGTTGCGGCTAGCAATACTCCATCTTTTTTTAAAACTCTTTTTGCTTCAGCAATACTTTTTACCCGATCTTCTTTTTCCTGCAGATGATACAACGGTCCGAATAACAGGACCAGGTCAAATAGCTCATCATTATAAGGAAGTTGCCTTGCATCTCCCAGCGAAATCGATGCAAGAGGTTTGTTCTCGGTTATTGAACTTTTAGTAGCCGCTTGAATATGAAATTCGGCAGCATCAAGTAAATGAACTTTATGTCCCATGTCATAAAGCCAAAACGAGTATGCACCCGTTGCACCACCAATATCAGCAATGGTCATGGAAGGTTTTAGATAACGAAGAATGATTTCTTGTGAACGAATTTTCTCCAGTTGAAAGACATGTTGCCCCAAACGGTCAATTTCCATTTGTGTGCTATTGTAAAATATATTTATGGTATGTGAAGACATTATTTAAAGTTACAAACAAGAAATAAATGTGTTACAAAATAACTAGTAATGATATAGTAGAGAATTGGCAATTTCTTCCTGCCAATATTTAGAAACATTGGTTTCGACAGAGGTGTTTGATCTAAATAATTCAAATGCATTTTTTATACCCAATAACTTATCAAGATGTCCTCCACCACTAGGATTTACATTGGTTATATATGCTCTTTCTTTTATCTCAAAAGGATATAGTTTGAACAGAGTAGAAATAAGATGAACTCCAAAGGCTACTGGTTGAAATTTGTTTGCGTCGGTCAGATTCAATTCCAGGCCATAACATTTTTCGTTTTTATATAAGCTATCTGTGGGCAAATAAGCACAGGGCCTTATCTCAATCCCAGTGATTTTTTTATTTTCCATTTCCTCTTGCAGCTTTTCGGCATTTATCCATGGTGCGCCAAATTGTATAAAGGGGTGATCAGTTCCGCGGCCTTCATTTACATTAATACCTTCTAATAACCCCATGCCGGGATAAACCAGTGCGGTTGAAATATTTTGTATTGCAGGTGATGTGGGATAAAAATCATTTGTAACTTGGGCCCGGTCCCAGTTTTTTACCGGAACAATTTTCAGATCAAGCCCCTTTATTTTCTTATTTGAAAAATAAGTTGCCAACTCTCCAAGTGTGCAAGAATGTTTTACAGGAATTGACCATCGGCCAATAAATGACGCACAATTTTTTTCATCCAACATTGGGCCCTCCACCATTTCTAAATTTCCACCAATTGGATTCGGCCGGTCTAAAATGATCAATGGCTTATTATACTTTGCACAAGCTTCCATCACATAAGTCATTGTCCAGAGATAAGTATAGAAACGACACCCCACATCAGGAATATCAAATAAGACAATTTCAATATCCTTTAGATCTTCTTCGGTCGGTATTAAACGATCGCCATATAAACTAATTATTGGTAATGCAGTTTTGATATCAATGGAATCTTTTTGATATGACCCATCGGCGCCTTTAACCGAAATGCCGTGCTCAGGAGAAAAGATTTTAATAAGGTTAAATCCCTTTTCTACCAATGCTAATCTGCTTAATATTCTATTTGAAGTAAAGGCTGCATTATTTGTTATGATCGCAAATCTCGAATTCCTATTCACTTTGGGATCTTGTAAAAAAGCATCTATGCCGGAGATGACTTGTTGCATGGCGCTAAGTTCTGAATAAATAAACTCATATTCTTAGCTCATCAGGATTCCATAATTTCACGAAGTAAATTATAAGTATGGCAATCCGCATCTTTATTACAGGCGGCACTTTTGATAAGGAATACAATGAATTGAACGGGCAGTTATATTTTAAAGACACACATTTAAATGAGCTGCTTGGATTGGGCAGGAGCCTGGTGCCGGTAGAAATAAGAACGTTAATGATGATCGATAGCCTTGAAATGACCGATCATGACCGGGAGTTAATTGCTCATCAATGTAATAGCTGTGAGGAAAATAAGATCGTTATCACTCACGGTACAGATACAATGGCTGAAACAGCTCAAATGCTTGCGGCAAAAGTGAAAAATAAAACTGTAGTACTTACCGGTGCTATGATACCTATAAAGTTTGGAAGTAGTGACGGCCTCTTCAACCTGGGCAGCGCATTAGCGTTTGCACAAACACTGGCTCCGGGAGTGTATGTTGCCATGAACGGCCGCTATTTCCATTGGGATAATGTAAGAAAGAATAGAGAAACGGGAGTCTTTGAAGAAGTAAAGTGATCAGCGATTATATTCTTCCAGTAAATGTCCAAACCCCTGATCGGGGTAATATCCTTTTAATGGTGCAAAAAACTTAATGATCTTTCTAAAGTCAGCTGTTTCATTATCGGTTGTATAAAACGGTTCAGAAACACTTAATTCCTTTTTTGAATAATCAAGGCCAATCATCACTATCGGCACATTAGCCCCTTTGGCGATGTAATAAAAACCTGTTCTTAGCTTATCAACTTTCTTTCTTGTTCCTTCGGGTGATAATGCAATAACTAAATTTTCGGCATTATTGAACTTTTCGACCACCTGTTCAACAACACCCTGCTTACTGAAACGATCAACTGGAGTGCCGCCAAGCCATCGAAATATAAATCCAAATGGACCCCTGAACAATTCGGCTTTCCCAAGATACTTGCCATACTTTATTTTCAAAACACTTCTGAATGCAATGCCAATTGTAAAATCTTTCCAATGAGTATGCGGAGCGACAAGGACAACAGCTTTTTTTAAATGATTGGGAAATTCATTTAAAGCTTTCCAGCCTTCCAATTTCAGGTATAGTTGCCAGAGAGATCGCATATAGTACCCAAAGTAATTAAAACTCTTTTATTGTACCTGCATCATGATCATCACTCATTATATGAATGATATTGGGATGTTATGTATGTGATGATATTGAGATCATACAAAGGATAACAAACCATTAAAGCATGATGAATCGTTTGATAGAAGTTAAATATTATCCACAATCATGAATAATCTATTAAATAAATGGGTATGTTATGAGCATTATATTAAGTTTATAATTAAGTTTACATTGTTTAGTCTATAAAGATTAACTAATTCCATTAGATTCTGCATGACCGAAGGATCGAAGCATACAAGTCTCCTGAAGGCTGAACCATATTTTGTTTGGATTGTGGCCCCACAATTAGATACGGATGATCCGAATCTAAAATACTATTACGACTTTGATGCCAACATAAAAGAATTCGCTAAAGCTTTTGATGAATTAGGTCTTCCATGGAAATGGCAGTATGTAACGATCAATGATTACAAGACGATCATTGATAAAATAGCTGCTTCCGCAAATGGTCATATCCCACTTGTATTTAACTTATGCGATGGCGATGAAGTAAATGGCGCACCCGGTTTGTCTGTTATTCAATATCTCGAGGAGAAAGAACTTATTTATACCGGCTCAAGAGAAAAGTATTATCATCTTACTACTTCCAAGATCACTATGAAACAGGCATTTGATGAAGCTCGTGTTTCCAATTCTTTATGGAAGGCCATAACTAGTCCCGGCCAGGATGTAAGTGGAGTTTGTGATCATATTGGTATGCCAGTTATTGTTAAGCCTGCCGTATCTGGGGGAAGCATGGGTCTTGGTTTGAAAAACGTAGTGAACAATGATGATGAATTAAGAAAAGTGATCGATGAACTTTATAAAGGTTATCATGGTTGGGATTTTACTTTTGGAGGATTGGTAGCTGAGAAGTTTATTGCCGGTCCTGAGTTCACAACATTTGTTACCGGCTCTTATGATCAGCCAGACGATATCCGGGTTTATCAACCGGTAGAAAGGGTCTTTAATGAAAAACTTCCCGAGAATGAGAAGTTCCTTTCTTTTGACAGACTTTGGGATACTTATGAAAATGAAAAGCCGGTAGGTGAGCATGAATATGAAAACCTTTGGGAGTATTTTAAACCCAATGTACAGCTAGAACATGCGATCAAACAATTAAGCATCGATGCTTATTGTGCAGTGAGAGGTACAGGTTATGGCCGGATTGATATCCGAATGGATAGGGAAACCGGTAAAATGTATGTGCTGGAAGTAAATTCACAATGCGGATTAAGTGAGGATGAGAACCACACTTCGATAGGCGCTATGGTGAGGTTGGGGAATGAGAAATTCAGCGACATGCTCGGGGCAATCATCGAAAATGCCCTACAAACAAAACTCAAACACATTAAAGCGGCTAAGCTTATCAATTAATAACAGCGTTTTGAAGCCGTTTCAATACTTTTTATTAACTAAAATGATCGTATGAAGATTTGTGTGCTCCAACCGGACTATTCGCATTCAAAAGTAGATTACCAGTATTATGATCCTATTCGCAATCTTGCTTCGCTAATGCCTGAAGCAGAGATGGATCATGTGCTGATCAGTAAATTAACTACTTACAAACAGCTTAAAGAGCTTAAGAAAAAGGGTTATGATTGCTTTGTTAACCTTTGTGAAGGGTATCCTGATTGGGAAACACCCGGTTATGATATTTACTTCAATGCCGATATGCTGAATATTCCAGTTACTGGTCCCAGCACAAAACTTTTTGATGTCCCTAAACGGTTAATGAAATATGTAGCTTATTGCGAAGGAGTAAGAATTCCTGCTTATGCTATTATAGATACACTGGAAGAAATTGAAAGTGCTACCCAGCATTTAAAATACCCGTTGTTTGTAAAGCCAGCACATGCCGGCGATAGCCTTGGTGTCGATGAACATTCATTGGTTAATGATATTGAAGACTTAAGAGCAAAATGTGCGGAGATCATAGACGAGTATGGCCCATTGTTGATCGATGAATATATTGCCGGTCGTGAGTACACGGTTCTAGTTGCAGCTGATCCGGAAAATGAAAAGGAATGTATTGCGTTTCGTCCTGTTGAATACAGGTTTCCTGATGGAAAAGAATTTAAAACGTATTCATTAAAGACATCCGAGCTTCATCCCGATTGTAATTTCCCTTGTGAAGATGCAGAGTTAGATAAGAAACTTCGTGAAGCATCCAAGAAGATCTTTCTAGGCTTCGGAGCTGTTGGTTATGGAAGAATGGATTTCCGTGTAAATGATAAAGGCGAAGTATTTTTTCTTGAAGTGAATTTTACCTGCTCGGTGTTTTATACCGATGGTTATGAAGGCTCGGCTGATTTTATTTTAAAATATGATGGCATCGGGCAAGCTGGCTTTCTTAAGCTTATCATTGAAGAAGCAATGAACCGTCATCAACGCAAACAAAAATGTTATGATGTAAAAGGAAATTCAATTGCCGGCTTTGGTATTTATGCTAAACGTGAATTATCGCGGGGCTATATTGTTTTTAATGGAGAAGAAATGCCTCAGCGTCTTGTTACCCGTCGTCATGCAATGGAGAACTGGAATGAGAATGAACAGGAACATTTCCGTCGCTATGCGTATCCTATTAGCAAAGAAGTTTTTATCATCTGGGATGCCGATCCTACAGAATGGGCTCCGCAAAATCATAGTTGCGACCCCAATTGTGCTTATGATGGATTAGATGTTGTAGCACTTCGGAAAATTAAAAAAGGGGAAGAGCTGACGCTT
>DATDCP010000060.1:0-8397 GCA_036524255.1 Chitinophagaceae bacterium | reverse complement strand
AGATACAAGACATGGAGTGGATGAATTTCTTTATGTGAAAGTATTGAAAACGGCCTCAAACTGGGGTACGCTTGAAAATTTAATGTTTGTTATTGGTGCTACACAAGTTGATGAATTTAGCGATATAAGAAAATTAACTCCACATCATTTTTATCTTGTTCCGGGTGTGGGTGCACAAGGTGGCAGCTTGAAAGATATCTCCGAAAAAGCGATGATAAGAGATTGCGGATTGTTGGTGAACGCAAGTCGTGCTATTATTTATGCAAGTGAAAAGGAAAGTTTCGCAGAAGAAGCGAGAGCAATAGCAGAACAATACCAGCATGAGATGAATGATTATTTGCCTGAAAAAAACATTTTTCAGTTAGGCTGTGTCTATGAAGTTTTTAATACAGTTGGCGGCATAATTACAATAATGGATTTTACAGAAAAAACAACGCCCAGGATCGGGACGGTTCTGGAAAGTATGGCAGGTCATCGGTGGAAAATTACAGGGATCGATCTGCCAAAGCGTATTGAAACGACAAATTTTAAATTTAAACCCCGATTTAGTGATCATATTTTTGGCTGCATCTTACAGCCGATCAATCACTCTGAAATTCTTAAGGAGAATGAAGTTCTACAAGTTCTGTAAGAAGTTTTTATTTGAAAATATATTTTCCTTTTTCTGTCCACCACGGATAATATTTCATGATCAGTCTGCCTGTAATAACGGCGCTATCTGTTTTTACAAAATTTTCTACTTCGGTTGAGTCAGCGCAGTTCATGAGAAAAATTCCACGAAGGTCACCCTCAACTCCAATTGGCCCGGCCATAACAAGTTTGCCTTCTTTCGCAAGCCGATTGATATTCGCCATATGCGCAGCTTGAATTTTTTCTGCACTTATACTATCCTGGTTACGATTGGGTCCTTTTTGTAATAACACGAGCCAATAACGTTTCATTTCTCCTGAATAAACAGAAGTGTCCTTAGATAGATCATATTTTTCTGGTTGAGTTATCGAAACTTCAGGAGACTTGTGTTCATTGCTGCAAGCAATAAAAAGACTGCTAATAAAAAGAAAGAAAAATAAAATCTTCATGTGAATATTTTTCTCAAGTTAAGATTTTATGATTTCACAATTGTTGAATAACGATAAGAATGTACAAGAGTTCGACGCAACTGCAGCTTAATAGTAGAGAGAAAGTTGGGAACATACTCATTCTTCAATCCCTTAACTTTGTGCCGCCTAATTTAAATCTGAAATCTAAAATCGTAAATCTAAAATCGAATGGCTTCCCGTACTGATGTTTTTCAAAGCCCGGATTATTTTTTGGTAGATGAATTGCTCACTGAAGAACAAAAATTAATTCGTGAGTCGGTGAGAAATTATGTGAAGAAAGAAATTTCTCCCATTATTGAAGATTTTGCACAGCGGGCAGAGTTTCCACAGCAAATTGTAAAACAGTTAGGTGATCTTGGATGTTTTGGTCCCACAGTGCCGGTTGAATATGGCGGTGGTGGCCTTGATTATATTTCTTATGGGTTGATGATGCAGGAACTGGAACGTGGCGATAGTGGCGTTCGTTCTACTGCATCAGTGCAGGGTTCGCTTGTTATGTTTCCTATTTATGCTTATGGAAGTGAAGCGCAACGAAAAAAGTTTTTACCAAAACTAGCAAGCGGAGAATGGCTAGGTTGTTTTGGATTGACAGAACCAAATCATGGAAGTGATCCATCAAGCATGTTGACAAGTTTTAAAGAGGCTGGTGATCATGTAATATTAAATGGTGCAAAAATGTGGATCAGTAATGCGCCATTTTCACAAGTGGCAGTTGTGTGGGCAAAAAATGAAGCAGGGGACATACAAGGATTGATCGTTGAAAGAGGAATGAATGGATTTACTACACCGACAACTCATGGCAAATGGAGTTTGCGGGCATCCTCGACAGGCGAACTTGTTTTTGATAATGTAAAAGTTCCGAAAGAAAATATTTTTCCAAATGTAAAAGGATTGAAGGGCCCGTTAGGTTGTTTGACAAAAGCGAGGTATGGAATTGCATGGGGGGTTATTGGTGCCGCAATGGATTGTTATGATACTGCATTGCGATATTCAAAAGAAAGAGAGCAATTTGGAAGACCGATAGGCGGATTTCAATTGCAACAGAAGAAACTGGCGGAGATGATAACTGAGATCACAAAAGCACAGCTACTGAATTGGAGGTTAGGCGTATTGATGAGTGATGGCCGTGCAACGCCACAGCAGGTGAGTATGGCAAAAAGAAATTCATGTGAAATAGCAACAAATATTTGTCGCGATGCAAGACAGATGCTTGGTGGTATGGGTATCTCCGGAGAATATCCTGTAATGCGGCACATGATGAATTTGGAAAGTGTGATCACATATGAAGGCACACATGATATTCATTTGTTGATAACGGGAATGGATGTGACGGGCTTGAATGCTTTTAAGTAATGTGCTGATGTGCTAATTTGCTAATATGTCAATTAGTTTCCATCGAATTTGTGATTATCACATCATCACATCATCACATCATCAAATTGGCACATTAATGAAAATCTTCCTTATAGGATTCATGGGCTCCGGTAAAAGCTACTGGGGCAGAAAACTGAGTGAAAAACTCAGGCTTCCTTTTTTTGACCTGGATGAACAGATCGAATCCAGTGAAGGAAAAACGATCAGTCAAATATTTGCAGAAGAAGGAGAAGAATATTTTCGATTAGTTGAAAAAGATACACTGCACATTATTTCTGAAAGTCATGATTCATTTATAATGGCGACTGGCGGCGGCACACCCTGTTATTTTAATAATATTGATTTCATGAATAAAAGCGGCACGGCTGTTTGGATAAATACACCAATTGAAATTCTTCATGAACGATTATTAAAAGATAAAGCTCACCGGCCTTTAATAAAAAACCTGGATGATGTGCAGTTGAAGGGATTTATTATTAAAAAATTCTCCGACCGAAAAATATATTACGAGCAGGCAGAAATGGTAGTGGAAGAAGATGAAAAAAGCCTGGAAAAGATCGTAGAAAAATTATTTCATGCATAAAAAATTTATTGCCACCGGCGCATTGCTTGGCGCTATAACTGTTGCGCTTGGCGCCTTTGGTGCCCATGGGTTAAAAAAAATTGTTCCGGCTGAAACGGTACAAACATTTCAAACAGGAGTTCAATACCAAATGTATCATGCTCTTGCTTTATTGCTCACCGGTCTGCTTTATGAAAAATGTTCTCAAAAGTTTGCAAGAATAGCGGGAGTGTTATTTATAATTGGAATAATTCTTTTTTCAGGGTCGTTGTATTTGCTAACTGCAGGGAAAGCAGCGGAAACCGCGTCTCTTGATAAAGCAGGAATTATAACACCATTTGGTGGGGTTGCTTTTATAGCTGGCTGGGTATTTTTATTTTTTGCAGCAATCAAAAAAAATGAGAGGTCATAGTGGTAATTCAAGTTTTGTTTCAGTGCCATTGTTATTTGCGATGATATAGCTTCCTCCAATTCCTTTCATTCGTCTATCAATATTTTTAAGACCATTCCCAAACCGGCGAATTTTTTCCTGCTCAATTCCTACGCCGTTGTCGGCAATCTTTATTTTGAGTTTATGATTTACATCTATATCAATTTTTATACGGGTGGCTTTCGAGTGTTTTAAAGCATTGTTCAATGACTCTTTTACACATAAAAAAATATTTCTTCTTTTGTCACCGCTTATATCATGAAAGGGGATTTCTTCTGGCATATTCACTTTACATTCTATTTGTGTGCCGTCAAAAAACTCAATGGTATAAGCCCTGATATAGGAAATAAGGCTATCAAGTGTATCATTGCTGCTGTTCATACTCCAAACGATCGCATTCATTTTATTGAGTACTTCATTGGCGGAGTTAGATATTTTTTCAATTTCGACAGGAATGTTTTCTTTCATTTTATTCTTAGCGATCTCACTCATCAGGTGGATAGTCGTCATGCCTGAACCCAACTCATCATGAATGTCAGCAGATATTCTTTCTCTTTCTTCCTGGTGAGCCTGCATCACGGCCACTTGTTTTTCAAGTTCCTTTCTTTCGTTTTCCATTTTCAATCTTTCTCTTTCTGTTGTTTGCTCTATCAATTGAGTTCTGTTCTTATAGGTAAGCCCCATCAGGAAAAAAATAAGCTCGATCAATAGTCCGATCTCATAAAGGATCAATGAACTATTCAGTATTCCTGGTAAATGTAATTTGCGGCCACCTATTATTGATAGCAGTGATAAAAGTGAAAAGGTCAAAAAAAGAAGATTACCCCAAAACAAATAACGCAGGAGCTTATGTTGCCAGTTTTTTAGTGCATAAACCAGGAACACTATGATCATTATTACCAATACATTTTTTGTAATAAGGTTTTCAAGGAAATTCTCCCAGTAATAATCAATAGAACTATAATGAATGTATGTATACAGCAGGATGACTGTCGTCAAAAAAATAATGCCACCTGTATAAAGTTTGTGAAGGAATGGGAAATCTTTTTTTGTTTCCAGGAATCGTAACATAAAAGCCATAAAAAAACAAATACCAAGGCTCTGGAGTACAAAATCCATGTACGATTCAAAGAAAAAATTCCTTTCAATCGATTGATTGAAGTAAAATTGTTTAGTGAAAAACATGAACCCAAGAAAAAAAGCATAAACGGCATAATAGAGGAATTCCCTGTTGCTCCCCTGTAAAAAATTGGCAAGCGAAAAAAGGATCATCATTAATAACAGACCGCAAAATACATAGGTAAAAAGCCTGACACCAGCGTTTTCCATTTGCAATTTTGTCGTAAATGGTACTATATAATTTTGCCTGAATATATAAGGATAAAATGAAGTTGTATATGTTCTTAATGGATAGCATTCAGCAAGAATAGTAAGTGTATCATGAGGTAAAACACTAAATAATCGATAAGAGATACTATCCCGGTTATCAGGAGCGATCACAGGCAAGGCCGTGGCTTTATTATTCTCTATTTTATATAGAATTACATTATCAAAAAACAGGTCAGGAAAAAAATAAAGACTGTCTGTTGTACCAGTATTGTTTGCTATTGAAAAACGGGCAAGAAGTTTTTTTGAAACATTTGGAGCTTTAACATGGGTGATCTTTAAAGGATCCCGGGACAAAATAGTTGAATCGTAATTGGCTTCAACACTAAAGGATCTTGGAACAAAACCTGCCGGGATCCCTTTTAATGAATATATATCAGAATCCCAGTTGAGGGTTATTAAAGTATCCGGATACTGGCTAAATGAAGTGTTTGCGGTAATAAAAAAAGCAAAAACAAAGAAAAAGGTCTTTGATAAATGTTTGATTTTGGAGGTTCGGTTTGATGGCGATTTCATTCTGTTTCCAGATACAGATCAAATATAATCAATGCCTGTTTCAGATGCCAGTTTTTTTCATATCAGTTTGGGCCTTTAACGAGGGGGATTTTACAATAAAATTGTGGAGATGTTGAAAACATGAACTATCCATTGTAGAAGGCTTATTATTATCTTTGTTCCATATGGCCAATAAGTTGAAAGGCAATTCCACTAAAAATCCTGTGGGTAAAACCGGAAAAACCAAGTCTGAAAAACTGAAGCCGGAAAAAGAAGAAAAAATTAACCTGAAAGAACTTGCCAGGGATGAAAGAACCTGGAAGATCATAGGGTTTGTATTTCTTTTCTTCGCATTCTTTCTTTTCATTGCGTTCATCTCCTACTTTTTTACATGGCGAAATGATCAAAGCGAAATAAAGAACGGGCTTTCTCTTTTTGATCAGAAAGCAAATATTCAGAACCTGCTTGGTGTGTTAGGAGCTTTTATCTCTTATTTTTTTATAGACAATGGATTTGGCGTAGCATCATTGCTGATCTGCACTTTTTTCTTTGTGGTTGGCGTTAACCTTCTTTTCAGACGAAAGGTTTGGTCCGTTTGGAAAAACCTTCGATATGTTACCATCGGCATGCTGGTGTTATCCGTTTGTATGGCCTTTATGTTAGGGACATTCAGTAGCAGTCAATTTCCGTTTGGCGGAGCAGTAGGGAATATGATCTCTGATTGGTTGAAAAAAATTCTTGGTAACGTTGGAACTGCTGCGTTGCTGCTTGTTGTTGCAGTGTCATATGTCATTTGGCAATTTAATCCTGCATTTAATGTTCCAAGAATGCCAAAACGCAGGATCGTTGAAGAAGAGAAACAAGAAACAGATATTACAGAAGAAAAGGTTGTTCCAATTATTGGCAAAACGATAAATGATATTTATGCTGAAAATGGCTCAAAGGGAAATAGTTTAAAAACAAATGGAGAGAGACTGGTGCTTTCGCCAACTATCTCCAATAATGATCAGCCTGAATTTAAGTTGGTGGAAAAAGATGAACCTGTTGTTGAAATAGTAAAGGAAAAACCATTACCAATAACTCCGATTGAAGAACCCATACAAACTATTTTACCAAAAGAAGATATAAAGCCTGCAAGAAGAACTGCAAAAGAGAACAGCGAGGCAAGCATTGCACTTGAAATAAAAGAGTTTCCGAATGAGCCGGTTGAAGAGCACGAAGAAGGAAATGGAAAAGAGAAAGGGTATGAAGAACTTCCGCCTTACGAACCAACTCTGGATCTAAGGGATTATCGTTATCCTGTATTAGATCTTTTGGAAACGCATGGCAGCGAAAAAATTGTGCAGGATGCAAATGAGTTAGAGAATAACAAGAACCAGATCATCGCCACTCTTCGCAATTACGATATTGAGATACAAAAAATAATGGCCACTGTGGGGCCAACAGTCACTTTATATGAAATTGTTCCTGCCGCTGGTATTCGTATTTCAAGAATAAAAAACCTGGAAGATGATATTGCCTTAAGTCTTGCGGCTTTAGGTATCCGTATCATTGCGCCAATTCCGGGTAAAGGAACGATCGGTATTGAAGTGCCCAATGTGAGAAAGAGTATTGTGAGTATGAAAACTTTATTAGGCTCTGATAAATTTCAACATAATAATTATAGTCTGCCGATCGCTTTAGGTAAAAAGATCGACAATGATAATTTCATTGTTGATCTTACCAGTATGCCGCATTTGCTGATGGCGGGTGCTACGGGCCAGGGTAAATCAGTTGGAGTAAATGCCATCCTTGTTTCTTTATTGTATAAAAAACATCCATCACAATTAAAGTTTGTATTGATCGACCCGAAAAAAGTGGAGTTAAGTCTTTATCGTGTTATTGAAAATCATTTCCTGGCAAAACTTCCCGGCGAAGAAGAAGCGATCATCACCGATACAAAAAAAGTTGTACATACGCTGAATGCCCTTTGTATCGAGATGGATAATCGCTATGATCTTTTAAAAGAAGCAGGCGCAAGGAACATTAAAGAATACAATGAAAAATTTGTAAAAAGGAAACTGAATCCATTAAAGGGTCATCAATTCCTTCCTTTTATTGTGTTAGTAATTGATGAGTTTGCCGACCTGATCATGACAGCTGGAAAAGAAATAGAAATGCCTATCGCAAGATTGGCCCAGCTTGCTCGTGCGGTTGGTATTCATTTGATCATTGCAACGCAACGTCCTTCTGTGAATATTATCACAGGTACCATTAAAGCAAATTTCCCTTCACGCATAGCATTTAAGGTTTCTTCAAAAATTGACTCGCGGACCATTCTTGATACTGGTGGCGCCGAACAATTAATTGGAAAAGGGGATATGCTGGTTTCTCATCATGGAGAAGTTACAAGACTTCAATGTGCTTTTGTTGATACTCCTGAAGTAGATAAAGTTGTTAGTCATATTGAAAAACAAAGGGGATATCCCCAGGCCTTTCTTTTGCCAGAATACGTTGATGAAAAAGAGCTCGAGTCAAAAGATTTTGATGCAACTGATAAAGACTCTCTTTTTGAAGATGCTGCCCGTCTCATTGTTCAAAATCAGGTTGGTTCCACCTCACTTTTGCAACGAAGGATGAAACTGGGTTATAATCGTGCCGGTCGGTTAATGGATCAATTGGAGGCAGCAGGGGTAGTTGGCCCTAACCAGGGAAGTAAAGCCCGTGATGTTTTGATCAAAACCGAGGCTGATCTTAATCAACATCTTGCTAATTTAATTTAAGCTGTTAAAAATTTTGTGTAACGCAACCACACAATGTTGGCAGGCATCCTCTAAGATGTAATTGGCCTATATTTGCGGCCTGCCTTAAATGGCATAATATTAGAAAGCAAACAAGGAATTATGAAAAGATTTTTTACAATTTTGGTTTTATTAATTGGAGTTATCACTATCAAAACAAATGCACAGGCGACCAATGATCCTGATGCAAAAAAGGTTCTTGACGGGGTAAGCGCTAAGTTTAAAACTTATAAAACCGTTAAATCAACTTTTACGTTTAAAACAGAGAGT